>JBBSGQ010000013.1:0-20515 GCA_038253965.1 Acidimicrobiales bacterium
GGCCAACTCCCGACCGATCGTCGCTTGAAGAACCCCTCTGCCGACAGCGCCGAGCACGTCGACCAGCGCAGAGATCTCTTCGAAGTCGGCGAGGCGGCTGGGCACGGGTCGACCTTCGAAACCTACGTGGGTGGGCGACTTCGAGGTGGCGAAACCCACTGCACCGGCCTCCATGGCTTCGGTGAGGATGGCCCGCATCACACCCAACTCGTCTGGGTTGGCCAGCCGTTCGGTCGCTTCGGGTCCGAGCACCGACAGGCGCAACGGTGTGTGCCCGAGCATCGCTGCCACGTTGATCGCCGACCCCTGCGCGGCTACTGCATCCAGGTACTCGGGGAAGGTGGAGAAGCCCCAGTCGCCGAGCCCGGCTTCGAGCGCCTCGGCGCTCATCCCCTCGACGTTCTCGAGCGTTCCCACGACAAGCGCCCGATCCTCCTGTCGCGTCGGCGCGATGCCGAAGCCGCAATTCCCCATGACGACGGTGGTCACGCCGTGCCAGGGCGAGATCGTGAGCATGCGATCCCACAGCACCTGAGCGTCGTAGTGGGTGTGGATGTCCACGAACCCCGGGCACACCACTCGATCGGTGGCGTCGATCGTCTCCATCGCGTCATCGGATGCGGTCCCGACAGCCACCACGCGTCCCCCATGCACGGCGACGTCACCCCGACACCCCTCGGTGCCCGTGCCGTCGATGACGGTCCCTCCGGTGATCTTCAGGTCATAAGCCAAGGTTGGTCAGCTCCGGCGCTCAGGGTGACCGGCAGGTGGTACAGCTCGGTCACGTTGTCGTGCACGATCCGACGGCACTCATGATCGGACAGGTCGGCGGTGTGCTCGGCCAGCATCTCCTGGGACCAGGGCCAGGTGGCGTCGCTGTGGGGGAAGTCGTTGGCCCACATCAGCCGCTCGACGTTGACCATCTTCGTCATCTTGAACGCCACCCAGTCGTCCTGGAACGTCACGTACACGTTCTCCGCGAAGTACTCACTCGGCAGCTTCGACAAGGTGCCGGCAGAGAGCCAGTTGCGGTGGCGCTTGTACGCGTGATCCATCCGGTACATGAAGTGCGGCACCCAGCCGGCGTCGGCCTCGACACACACGAGCCGCAACGTTGGGTGACGCTCGAAGACGCCGGCCAGCACGAACATCCCCATCACGTCCTGACAGCCCCGCACGATCGACAGGAACCCGTTGAGCCTGGGGCCTCGGGTCCGTTCGGCCGGCCCGGTAAGGATGTGGAACGACAGGGGCATGCCCATGTCGGCCGCGGCCTCGTAGAACTCGTCGTACACCGAGCTGTCGTAATCCTCGACTCCGGGCACACCGGGCATCATCACCGCTTTGAGGCCCATGCTCTTGATCCGTTCGAGGTCGGCGATCCCTTCCTCCGGCGTACGCATCGCCGTTTGCCCCGCGCCGAACAGCCGGTCCGGATGAGCGGCGCAGTACTCGGCGATCCAGAGGTTGTAGGCGTCGAAGCAAGCCTTCTTGAGGTCGAGATCGGGATGGTTGCACAGGACCATGCCCACGGTGGGATAGATGATCTCGCCACACACGCCGTCGCGGTCCTGGTCGGCCAAACGCGCCTCGGGATCCCAGCCGCCCCGATGCAGCTCTTCGAACGTCACGCCGGCCACGGTTATCTCCTCGGCAGGCTTGCCGGCCGCTGCTACGAGCCCCATCGCGACCGGCCGCTTCATCCCGGGGATCACGAACAGATCCCCACGCGTGTCATCGCGAACCATGTGCGGCGCCCGATCCCGGAAGGCCGGATCGATGCGGGCGGTATAGGTGTCGGGCGGCTCGGTGATGTGCGAGTCAGCCGAGATCATCGGTCCCATCGGCGACGTCCCCCGGAGAGCGGCATCGGATCTCGCTCAACCTAAGAGCCGGTCAGCGAGACGGCAAACCTTGCCCCGGACCCCGTGATGAGCGCATCGCTAACGTCTCGCTCGTACGACCGGGCAGCTGGTATCGAGGAGGTACACCCCATGGCCGACACGATTCGGGATCTGGCCGAGCGTTGTTGGAGCGGCGAAGCCGACCTCGTCCACGAGCATCACCCGGTCCAACCCGTGCTCAACCGGCAGTCCGAGGAGATCGCGCCAGGCGTGCTGACCCTCATCTCCGTCGCGTCGGTGAACGCCATCGACACGGGTGATGGCCTCGTCATGCTCGACACCGGCGGTTGGTTCGACCAGAACCACGTGTTCGACCAGGTGAGGACATGGCGACCGTCGGCGCAGTTGCAAGCGGCGGTGTACTCACATCATCACGTCGATCACGTCTTCGGCACGAAACGGTTCGAGGCCGAGGCCCGCGACCGCGGCTGGCCCCAACCGACTGTCTACGGCCACGAGGACATCCCCGCTCACTTCCGCCGCTACGAACGCACGACCGGCTGGAACACCGCTATCAACCAGCGCCAGTTCGCTCTACCGATAGATGGGTTCCACTTTCCCGAGCAGTTCCGCTATCCGGATGTCACCTACAAGGACCGCGTGACGTTCCACCAAGGCGAGCTCACCTTCGAGCTGCGCCACGCGCTCGGCGAGACGGACGACGCTACGTGGACCTGGGTGCCGGAGCTCAAGGTGTTGCACCCCGGAGACCTGTTCATCTACGCGGTACCGAACGCCGGGAACCCGCAGAAGGTGCAGCGCTACGTCGGGGATTGGGCAGCCGCCCTCCGGGAGATGGCTGCATGCCGGCCCGAGCTGATGCTGTCAGGGCATGGCCTGCCTGTGTTCGGCACTGACCGGATCGTGCGTGCCCTCACCGCCTCGGCCGAGCTGCTCGAGTCGATCGAGGGGCAGACGCTGGCGCTGATGAACCAGGGCTGCACACTCGACCAAGCGATCCATGAGGTCGAGATCCCGCCCCACCTGCTGGATCTTCCGTTCCTGCGTCCCGTGTACGACCATCCGCAGTTCATCGTGCGCAACGTGTGGCGGCGGTTCGGCGGCTGGTGGGATGGCGAGCCCGACAATCTGCTTCCCGCTCCGCGCTCCCAGGTGGCCACCGAATGGGTGAGTCTGGTCGGTGGCCTCCGCCTAGTGCTCGAACGGGCCGAGGTGCTGGCCGATGACGGTGACCTGCGTCTGGCCTGCCATCTTGCCGAGTTCGCCGTGCTGGCCGAACCTGACTCGAAGGAGGCGCACCGGGTGCGGGCCGACGTGTACGCACGCCGGGCCGCCGAACAGGAGTCGTCGATGGCCCGCAACATCCTCAACCATGCGGCGCTGGCCAGCCGTGAGGGTCGTCGCGACCTTGCCGGCCCGGGGTGATCGGCTCACCTCGCACATTTGGGTCGTTCGACAGCCCCATGCGCGGTGAAACGACCCAAATCGGTTCAGATCTCGACGGCGTCGGCCTTGGCCTGGACGCGAGCGGCGATGTGGACCGCGATGCCGGCCACATCATCACCCCACCGGTCGAGGTACCGCACAGCGCCGCTCGTTCGGACCCGACCGCGTCAAGTACGGCCACGGCATCCTCGACCCGCTGCTCGAGCGTCGGAAAGCGATCCCGGCAACAGCGGATCGGGGAGGCCGAGACCGCGAGGGTCGTAACGGATCACCCTTGCGAACGACGCGAGGCGGTGTTCGAAGCGGCGCCAGTGCGGCTCGTCATCGTGCGCATCGATGGGACACCGTCGTCCCGTTCGACAACATCAGGAGGTCGACAGGACCGTCGCCGAGAACCTGATACGCGACGTGCAGGTCTCCGCTCAACGCATAACGGGTCTCGGGCTCTTCCACCGTGACACAGCCCACGAGCGACGTCGTGGCCAGCTCGGGGTCGGATCCTCGAACTGTCGGGGTGGACCCGCTCCTCATCTGCTGAGCCGTTCGCGCAGCCATTGAGCGTCCTGCACGGCATGACCGCAGTAGTCATTGTTGAAGTAGGCGTACACGTCGTGGCCTGCAGCCAGGCACTGGCCCAGGCGGTCGGCGACTCGCCACAAGCGGCGACCCCCGTAGCGGCCCAAGTACTTCTCTTCCAGCGCGTTCGGCCCGTGGAAGCGGACATACGTCCAGTCCGCCGTCAGCTCCCACGGGTGCTCGGCGAGGAGGTCGTGGATGCACAACGCGACTCGGTGCTTCCGCAGGACTGTGAACACGTCATCGTGCAGCCAGGACCTGTCGCGCAACTCCACCGCCCAGCGCATCGTCTTCGGTGCGACGGACAGGAACTCGTCGAGGCGCTCCGCGTTGCGCCTCCATCTGGGTGGCAGTTGTACAAGCGTCGGTCCGAGCAGGTGACCCAACCGCTCGGCGCGATCGAGATGGTTTGGAAGCCATGACGCGGCGTCGCGCAACTTCATCCGATGCGAACCGAACTGACCGAGCTTCAACGCATAGATGAAGTCCGTAGGCGCCTGTTCAGCCCAGGCTTGCACCGTCGAGGGCGGCGGCAACCGGTAGAAGGTGTTGTTGATCTCGACGGTGTCGAACAGGGTCGCGTAGTGCTCGAACCATCGCCGTTGCGGCAACCCGGTCGGGTAGACGACGTCCCGCCAGTCCTTGTACATCCAGCCCGAGCACCCGACCCGCGCCCGAGCCGGCCCGGCAGATGGCTCGTCGGTCACAGGACGCTGCAGTCAGGCGCCGATCACGTTCGGCTGTTCGAAGCCCTGCGCCTCGCACAGCGAGACGTAGATGTCGCGGATGAAGCCGGCGTCGATGACCATTTCCACGCTGTCGTCGGCAGTGAGGTTGAGGTTGGCGCCGTAGATCGCGAACCAGACGTCGGTCACACCTTCGTTGTCGTCCGGCACGTGCAACGTGTGAACAGAACCCGCCGGCTCATAGAGGTACGACCCTGCCCGGTTGATCTCTGGGTACTCGAGGTACTTCCAGGACCCGGCGATGGTGAAGGCGAAGACCTCACCGGTGTGCTTGTGACGAGCGATCGTCACGCCTGGTTCGTAGCGCGTACGGATGACCCAGAGGCCCTTCTTCACATCGATCTGAAGTACCTGAAGATGGGTACCGTCGCCGACATCCACGAACGGCAGGTCGCTCTCCCCACGATGCACTGCGGCAGGGACGACATCGGTGAGAGTCACTGCTTGCCTCCGATGAGCGGCGGACGGGTATCGCCGGGCCGGTCGCCTCTGACGCTAGTCATCGACGCTCGGTGTCGGCACCCTTCACCGAAAGCCTGGAGTGCCATACGAAGACTTCGCGGTCGACTCCGGAAGTGAGAGCGCCATCCGTCAGGCGTCGTCTTCGATGACCACGTCCCATGTTCGCCCGAGGAGGTGCGCCGCGGGAAGCCATGACCGGAGCGCGAGGAGCCGATCTTTCGGGCCGTGGTGGCCCATCTCGAGTCCGTGGGTCCGGTGCTTGTCGAGGCGGTGTCGGTCGGGATCTTCTTCAAGCTGTCGCGCACGTTCGTCGAGCTCCGCCCGAAACAGCGGCTGGGAGGCACTCTCCTTCGTGCTGTCACGAGCCGTGGACAGTCCCCCGCATCGCCCGATGTGTGCAGGGTTCGAGTCAGCGTGTCTTCCACGTCGTCAACCTGCGAGGCCCGGAGGACGTCGATCAGGCTGTGCGCGGCTGGTTGACCGAGTCCTACCTCGACTCGCCGACCTGAGCTCCATGTCCTCAGAACACCAATAGCCTGCACTCCTGGGCTCCGGTCGCCGAAGGGTCAGCCGATGATGCGCTCGAGTGAGAAGCGACGGGGAAGGGACCCCAAGCTCTCGCGGCTCGGCGCGGTCGACGTGCTGGCCAGTGGCTGGGAATCCGACCTGCGGTGGCTGGAGACGGTTGCCGACGAGGTCGAGGTGCCCCCCGGCCACGCGATCGTCTCGGCCGGCGAACTGCTCCGGGCAGTCCTGTTGCCGGCGAACCCGGAGGCGCAAGCCAGGTGGGGACCAGCGCCTCGACCAGCCGACGCTGGCTACATCATCGGAGGCGTTGCCGTGTCGAGCCGCCGCCCGCAGCCCACCACTGTCACCGCTGCGGAGCAGGTGCGGGTTTGGCTGGTGCCGGTGGCCCAGTTCGAGCTTCTTCGAGAGCGGTTCCCCGCAGTCGAGCTTGCGGTGATCGACGAGGCCCGCCGACTCATGGGCTGACCCGCGTTCCGTTCGAGCGCCACGCCCGGGCCCTCGGTCCGGTAGAACAGGTCTCCGGCGAGGTCGCACGATGCTGGGGACGGTGCGGTGTCGGAAGCACAAGAACGACCCAAGACCTCCACTCGGGACTACGCGGATCTGCGCGCGCGCTTGCAGACATGGCTGGCCAGCCGGGTGGGCGAAGACGCCGAGATCTCTGCGCTCGAGGTGCCCCCGGCCAATGGCATGTCGAGCGAGACCGTCCTGTTCGACGTCTCGGCCGATGGAGTCAAGTCTCGCTGTGTCGGCCGTATCGAACCAGAGGCGAGTGCCGTGCCGGTGTTCCCGGCCTATGACCTGCCGATGCAGTTCCGGGTGATGGAGCTCGTGGCCGAGGCGACTGCGGTGCCCGTGCCGCGACCGCTGTGGTTGGAGCCGGACACAGCGGCGATCGGCGCACAGTTCTTCGTGATGGAACGCGTCGAGGGCCGGGTACCACCCGACCTGATGCCCTACACGTTCGGTGACAACTGGCTCTTCGATGCGACACGGGATGAACAGGCGACTTTGCAGCAGACATCGATCCAGGCGCTGGCTCACCTGCACGAGCTGGACGGAAACGGCGCTGATGTCGCGTTCCTCGCTCTCAACCGACCGGAGCCCACGGCACTGGCTCGCCATCTGGGTGCCACCGCTGCGTACTACGAGTGGGTGGTCGCGGACGGCCCCCGTATACCGATCCTCGAGCGTTGTCTCGCCTGGCTCGACGAGCACCTGCCGGCCGACGAGGGACCGCCGGCGCTCAGTTGGGGTGACGCTCGCATCGGCAACGTCTTGTACCGCGACTTCGTTCCGGCCGGCGTGCTCGATTGGGAGATGGCCGGCCTGGCGCCCCGAGAGGTCGATCTCGCCTGGATGATCTTTCTGCACCGCTTCTTCGAGGACCTGGCCGCGCAACTCGGCGGACCGGGCATGGCGCACTTCATGCGCCGCGATGACGTCGCAGGGACCTACGCCGACCTCACCGGACACGAGCCCCGCCACCTCGACTGGCACACCCTGTACGCCGCACTGCGCCACGGCGCGGTCATGGCCCGAGTGACCCAACGCTCGATCCACTTCGGTCAAGCGACCATGCCCGACGATCCCGATGAGCTGGTGATGCACCACGCCACCCTTGAACGGATGCTGAGCGGCGCCTACTGGAGAGAGTCCTCGAACCGATGAGGTCAGTGCAGTTCTCGCTGCAGCCCAACGAGTGCCAGGCAGTGGCCTTCGACTGGCTGTTCGAAGCCGCGGTCCCCGCCCAACTCGAGGACCGCACGCATCTGCGCGACGGCTACCGCATGTCCGCCGACCTCGTGCGCTATCACCAGATCGGTGTTGCCTCCGGTTGGGTGGAGCTCGCGGGGAGCGAACCGAGCTCGACCCCGACACGTGGGTGTCGACCCGCGACCACTCCTGGAGGGTGCGCTACGACGTGGGCACGCCGGCCACCGACATCGAACCGATCATCACCGGAGGTGATGCTTCCCTCGGTCTCACCGCCGAGAGCTCCTTCTGGTAGCGAGTCCCTGGTAAGACCGGCGGAGGCGGCGGCGATCAACTCGCCTGAACGGAGAGCGAAGCGGCCGGGTGATGTCGAGACAACGTGTCAGGTGGTGTGCACCACATAGGTCGAGCATGGCGAGTTGTGCACGACCTTGCTCGGGACGTTGCCGAGCACGAAACGTCGCAGCGAGCCGATCCCCTTGTTCCCGACGACTATCAGGTTGGCCTTCACCTCTTCGGCGACATGGATGATCTTGTCTGCGGGGTCACCGGTGAAGGCGTGGGTCTCGACTGCTATCCCCGCTGAGCGTGCTCGCGAGGCTACGTCGGCGAGCAGAGCGTCGACCTGGCTGTGCGACGTGACCAGGCCGCTGAACTCGCTCGGCAACGTGTCCACCTGGACGCGTTCAGGCTCATAGGCGGAGACGATGTGCAGCGTCTCCCCGAACACCGAGGCCATGCGCATCGCTTCCAGCACTGCAGCGGTCGCGGTCGCTGACCCGTCGGTGCCCACCACGATCGGCCCTCGCGACGCCTTCATCCGGTCGCCGAGCTCGGCAACCTCCGGTTTGTCCATGACCGCTCTCCTTCCGGTTCCCCCGCCGTTCCCATTGGTCAGCAGTCTCCGCCAACCCGGATCGGCCGGCAATGCGTTTGCTGCCTGTACCACGCTGCTCCAGTGTTCGAGACGGATGGCCCGCAACCCCGGGTGCCTCCGTTACCGTCGCGCACAAACCGGTATCCCGATCAGACGGTACGCATGCCTACCAAGGCCGAACAGACCGAGCGCACACGGGCCGCCCTCCTCGCGGCCGGCAGAGCACTGTTCGGCCAGCGAGGTTTCGCCAACACGTCCACCGAAGACCTCGTGCACGAGGCGGGGGTCACCAGAGGTGCGCTCTACCACCACTACCGAGACAAACGGGCGCTCTTCGAGGCTGTGTACGAAGAGATCGAGCGCGGCCTGGTGGACGAGTTGGCCGACGCGTTGAAGGACGTGAAGGATCCCCTGGAGGTGCTGCGGCGCGGAGCTGAGGCGTTCTTGAACGCATGCCTCGATCCAGCTGTGCAACGCATCTCGTTGCTGGAGGCTCCGAGCGTGCTCGGGTGGAACCGGTGGAGGGAGATCGACCAGGCCCATGGCCTCGGCCTGGTGCAGGCGGCGTTGCAAACGGCGATGGATGCCGGAGCGATCAGAAGCGGGCCGGTCGAGGCGCTCGCCCATGTGTTGTTCGGAGCGCTGATGGATGCGGCGATGTTGCTGGCCGCGTCTCCAGTGCCGGACGAGGCTCGTGAGGACGTGGGCAAAGCGGTGACCGTGCTGATCGACGGGCTTGCAGCACCACGCTCGAGCCGCCGGAGCGGCCAGTCGACGCGTCGCCGCTGAGTCGGTTCACACGGCGGCGGCGTTCGCAGACGGATGCTCGCGCCAATGACGTTGCAGGGCATCGAGGAGCTCGGCGGCGCGCTCGTCGGGAAAGAAGAGCTTCGCTCCGGCGACTTCGACGACCTCATAGGCGCCGGGGATCAGGTCTCGCAACCAGTGAGCCCAGGACAGCTCGAAGAACTGGTCGCCCGTGCCCCAGATGATGATGGTGGGCACCTCGAGCGCGCGCAGGCCTTCCTCGGCCCCGAGGAGGTCCGCCACATCGAGTGCGTTGATGTAGGACTCGAGCTTGTGGGCCGCCTCGTCGGTGCTTCCTACGGGGTTCATGAAAAGGCCGACATCGCCGTCGCTGAGCCGATCAGCGTGCTCGTAGCCAGCGCCGAGACCGATCTCGGAGCGGGCGAGATCGGGATCGGCGGCCAGCTGGCGGATGACTGGGGCCAACTCCCCTTTTGCTGCAAGGTCGACGGCTTGTTGGAAGTTGGCCGGTGGCAGGTTGTCGTGGGCGTCGCAATTGGTCAGCGTGAGCGTGCGCAGACGCCGTGGGTTACGGGCGGCGAACACCTGGCACACCGCGCCGCCGGTGTCGTTGCCGACCAGGTCCACCTTGTCGAGGCCGAGCGCGTCGCACAGCGACGCAAGCAGATCCGCCTGAGCGCTCAGGGACATGTCCGCCCCGTCCGGCAGCCGGGTCTGGCCGTGCGCCGGCAGGTCGACGGCGAGGCAGCGCCGGTCAGCCGCAGCTCGGTCAATGACATGTCGCCAGAGGTGAGCGTTCATGAACACGCCGTGGACGAACAGCGCGGCGGGCCCTTCTCCCACGTCAACCAGGGAGACCTCACCTTGAGCCAGGTTGATGGTTCGGCGGTGTTGTTCCAGGTCGATGGTCATATCGCTCCTTGGAGTGCAGGCAGTTACATACTGACTGTTTGTATCCTAAAACGCAGACAGTCAGTATGTCAACGGCGGGAGGGCATGAGGATCGGCCGAACCGCCGCTGGAGGCACCGTGCGCATGACGAGAGCGCCGTCGCTCAAACGGCCGCCGAGGTCGCCGTCCTGGCGGATGCAGTAGCTCGTCGGTCGCGGCCTGAGCTGGGTGCGATCGCGAGAGCGGCGCACACGTCTACGCCGGCAGTTTGGCGGCCAACACGTCGATGGGCTCGATGCCGGGCGGCGAGGCGAGCAAGGCGTCAGCTGCCCGGGGCGCGTGGCCGCTCGCCATAGTCACCGAAGGGTCGGTCGCGCTCGCGAACCGCTTCACGCCAGCCGATCTCTTGAGCGCGCGAAACGAAGTCCAGCCCCTCTTGCGTGTGGCGGGCGACGCCATCGAAGATGAACCCGAGCAAGCGGCTCGTGTCGGGTTGGTACTGGTGGCGGGCCACGTCGTTGAGCATCCATTTCATCATCTGCAGCTGGTTCAGCGGCAGCAGCGCGATCCGCTGCGCGATTGCCGTCGAGCGCGTGTGAAGCTCGTCATCCGGCACGCATTCGAGGATCATGCCCGCCTGGGCCGCCTCCGTCGCGGTGAGCTCGTCGCCGGTGAAGAGATACCGCTTTGCCCGTTCGAGCCCGAGACGGGCGACCCACACCCATGGCGCTTCTGGAACTCCCCACACACGTGCCGGTGGATAGCCGAACCGGCCGGATTCCCCAGCGACGATGAGGTCGGCGTTGAGGACCATGTCGGTCCCGCCGGCGATGCACCACCCCTGCACCGCGACCACCGTCGGTTTGCTGATGGTGTTGAGCTTGGCGAAGGTCTGGCCGAACCTTCCGATCACCTGGACGTCAGCGACGGTGTCCCACACTCGATCTGCCGCGTGCGTACCCGGTGATGCAGTTGACCAATCCAAGCCGAAGCCGGCGCAGAACGCCCGTCCCTCGGCACTGAGCAGGACGACCTTGACGTCGGGGTCAGTGTCGGCCTCGACGAGCGCAGCGTCGAGCTCATCGCGCAACTGCGGGGTGATGGTGTTGAGCTCGTCCGGGCGGCAGAGCACGAGTCGCCGCACGTTGCGGTCGTCCTCGATCCGGACTGCCTGTCCCATCGTCCGGCCCGAATCGCCTAGGCGTCGGTCTTGATCGGCTTGCGTTGCGGGCGCGGCAGGGCATCGGGAGACGTGTCCACCTCATCGAGCACGAGCTCGGCGCTGAGCACCCTGCGTTTCCAATCCTGGTGTTCCGGGTCACGGTCGACGAACTCGGGCATCACATCGGATGCGAACAACTCCAGGCTCGAACAGATGTCGGTGTGGGTGTTGCGACCGGCCTGGTTGAGCAGGATCACCTGGTCGACGTGTGATCGCTCGAACTTCCTGAGCTTGGTGCGAATGGTCTGCGGCGACCCGATGAGTCCGCCGGCGTGCATCTTCTCGCCTTGAGGCGAGCGCCGGAACGCCTGGTACTCATCCCAGAGGCTCATGCTGCCAGGCGCGCCAGGGGCGCGGGTGGAGTAGTACCGCAAGGCGAAGGCGAAGAAGGTCCAACCATCGGCTTTGGCATTCGCCTCCTCGTCTGTCGGGCAGCACATGAACCCGCACACCACCGCGAGGTTCGGGTTGGTGGCGTAGTCGGCCAGCTTGTGCAAACGCTTGGTGTAGGCGTTGTAGTAGGCGTGCACCCAGGCGTCCGCCTCATCTGCGCTGACGAACTGGAAACCGAGCGCCCCCATCCCCCACTGCCCGGCAGCCTCGATCGTGTCGCGCTGCGAACAGGCCACCCACAGCGGCGGATGCGGCTTCTGGAACGGTTTCGGCAGGACGTTGCGTAGAGGGAAGTCGAAGTGGGGGCCGTGGTACTCGACCGGCGCATCACCGAACATGGGTATCACCGCCCGCACCGCGTCCTCCCAGACCTCGCGCTTGTCGCGGAACCGGCGGCCGAACGGATGCAGCTCGGCGGTGGTGGACCCTTCGCCGATCCCGAGCTCGACCCGCCCATGGCTCACCAGATCCAGCGTCGACACACGCTCGGCGACCCGTGCCGGGTGGTTGGTGGTGAGCTGCACGATCCCGTGCCCCAGCCGGATGCGCTCGGTTCGCTGGCTCGCCGCAGCGAGAAACACCTCGGGAGCCGATGAGTGCGAGTACTCCTCGAGGAAATGGTGCTCGACCTCCCAGGCATAGTCGTAGCCCAGCCGATCAGCGAGGTCGATCTGATCGAGCGACTCCTGCACCAGCCGGTACTCGTCGCGCTCGTGCCAGGGGCGAGGAAGCTGGTGCTCGTAAAAGATCCCGAACTTCATCGGGCCACCGTAACCCGGGAAAACCGCCACTCGGCGAGCGACGAGACACGCCGGCGAACGCCAGGGCGAACCCGCATAGTGTCGACGGCCATGGCAAGGACGACGGTCTCCGGTTATGAGGTTGTCCCAGTAGTCGTGGAAGTTGAGGTGGCGGTCCCCCGCTCGATGCCTGCCGGCTGGTAGGTGTCGGGCGTTCCGCCAAGAACACCGACAAGAAGGGGACCACCACCAATGAGGAAGAACTATCAGAAGCGGGCGGCGCCGACCGTGACCGGCGACGAGCTGGTCATGCCGTCGACGGTGAGTGTTGCGATGGCCGAAATCGGCGGCGCCGTGAAGGAAGGCCTGTTGGCGCTCGCTGTGGCGACGGGTCTGCAGGTCATGACAGTGATGATGGACGAGTCCGTCACCGCGCTCACCGGGCCGAAGGGCCGCCACCAGCCGGACCGCCAGGCGGTTCGCCACGGCACCGAGGCCGGGTCGGTGGTGTTGGGCGGCCGGCGGGTGCCGGTGCGACGCCCACGTGTTCGCGCCTCGGACGGGTCCGGTGAACTGCCGGTCGACACGTACGACGTGTTCAACGACACTGACCTTCTCGAGGAGCTCGCCTTGGAACGGATGATGGCGAAACTCTCGACACGCCGATACTCGGCCGGGCTCGAACCTGTCGGAGAAGCAGTGGAAGCGTCGGCGCGTTCGACGTCGCGTTCAGCGGTGAGCCGCCGGTTTGTGGCCCGCACCGAGACCGCGCTCGCCGAGCTGATGGCTGCGGATCTAACCGGCCTCGATGTGGTGGCGTTGATGATCGACGGCGTCCACTTCGCCGGGCACTGCTGTGTCGTTGCCCTGGGGATCAGCATCGACGGCACCAAGGTGCCTCTCGGTGTGGTCGAGGGTGACACCGAGAACGCGACCGTCGTGAAGGACCTGCTGGTCGGCCTTCGCGACCGCGGGCTCGACACGACCCGGCCGGTCCTGGTCGTGATCGACGGCGCCAAGGCACTCGCCGCTGGGGTGAGGTCAGTGTTCGACCACCCAGTTATCCAACGGTGCCAGCTCCACAAGATCCGAAACGTTGAAGCGAAGCTGTCGAAATCGATGGGCGCCACCGTGTCGAAGAAGTTGCGTGCCGCCTACCACGACACCGACCCCCTCAACGCCGAAGCAACCCTCGAGGCGTTGGCCCGCTCTCTCGACAAAGCTCACCCCGGTGCGGCGGGGTCGCTACGCGAAGGGCTCACCGAGACGCTCACGATCGGCCGGCTCGGCGTGGCACCGACACTCGCCCGCACGTTGCGGTCAACGAACGCAATCGAGTCGATGATCGAGATCTGCCGCGACCACTCCACCAACGTGAAGCGCTGGCGCGACGGCCAGATGGCGCTGCGCTGGTGCGCGGCGGGCATGGGTGAAGCAGCGAAGCAGTTCCGACGCGTCAACGGACACCTCCACCTGGGGGCGCTTCGCCGAGCCCTCGATGATCACACCACCGCCACTGTCACCGGCGCCTGTCAACATGAGGAGGAAGCAGCCTGAACACACCACGGCCGCCACCCAAGTTCCACGGAACTCGGGACATCCTCCCGGTTATTGCTGGCCCCAGTCAGTGGCCGCAGGCGAGCGCTTCGGGCTGCACCTCTCGGCGACCACGGGCACTGTCGCGATCGAAGTGGCTCGCGTCGGTCAGCAGCGAGCCGTCAGGCTGAGCGTCGACGATCTGGCTGTCGGTGATCATCCCGTCCCGGAGGACGGATCACCATCAGGCTGCAACTGGCCGGCTGCGACAACCATCGACGTCGACGAAAGCTGGGCATCGGGGTACTACGAGGTGCTGCTCACCGGCGAGGACGCCGGCCGGACCGTGCAGGACCGTGCGTTCGTGGTGGTGCGTCCACCGCCGACCAGCGACCGCGCGATGCTGCTCGTCCTCGGCACCAACACGTGGCATGCGTACAACGACTTCGGCGGCACCAACCTGTACAACGGCGGTACGCAGGTTTCGCTCCAGCGGCCGATGGCTGCGGGCTACCTGTTCAAGCCGCCCGGGCTCGGGCGGCGCGTGACATCGGTGCACCCACCCGATCCGCAGATCGCCGCCCACGTCGGCTACCTGACCATCAATCGTCTCTCCGGCTGGGCGGGCTCCGCCGGCTGGCCGAACTGGGAGCAGCCCTTCATCGCGTGGGCGGAGGGCGCAGGCTACGAGTTCGATGTCGCCACGAACGCCGACCTCGACGCGCAGCCTGAGATCCTTGCGCGATACCGCCTGATGCTCTCGGTCGGCCACGACGAATACTGGAGCGGTCCGATGCGCGACACGGTGGAGGCGTTCATCGCCGGCGGCGGCAACGTTGCGTTTCTCTCTGGCAACACATCGTTCTGGCAGGTGCGCTTCGAAGACGATGGGCGCACGATGATCGGCTACAAGCAGCGCTTCCAGGACGACCCCTGCTACGGGACCGACCGGAGCCGTGAGGTCACGAGCATCTGGTCGGATCACGAACTCGGCCGCCCGGAGAACACAATGACCGGAGTTAGCTTCGCCCGCGGAGGCTACGCCCGGATCGGGCGCAGAGTGCCAGCGGGCTCGGGCGGCTACACGGTCCACCGTCCGGACCACTGGCTCTTCGAGGGGACCGGCCTCGAGTACGGCGATCTGCTCGGTGCCGGCGCGACGGTCGTCGGCTATGAGTGCGACGGCTGCGACTTCACCTACCGCGACGGCCTGCCGTACCCAACCGGCGTCGACGGCACGCCGGACGGGTTCGAGATCCTCGCCACATCGCCCGCCGCGTCGTTCACCCGGGAGACTGCGGCCCGGCCACCCGAGCCCGGCCACCTCTCCGAGCTCGAGTTCCACGCCTGGCGGCTGTTCGACAGCCACGCGACCGAGGCCACCGACCGCCTCGCGAACGGTCACGCCGTCCTGGGCACCTATACCCGGGGCGGCACAGTGGTGACGTCAGGATGCACCGAGTGGGCCATGGGCCTTGCCGAGCGGGACCCCCAGGTGGAGCAGGTGACCCGCAACATCCTCGATCGGCTTGGCGGCAGCTGACGAGGCGGTCGGTAGGGTCGCAGCTGCTCGGACGCTGTTGAGCTGCCCGTTCACCGGCCTCGAACCGCGGACGCGATCGTGGCTATGAACAAGATGGCCGGCAACCTCATGGGCGATCTTCGCGGCGCCGCGGTGGTGTTCGCGGCCTACGAGGCCCTTGCCACCGTCCTCTGACTCACTTCGGCAGCGGACAGAACGCGATGCCAGGATGGTGTTCGTTGGCGAAGTACTCGCCGTCACTGCCCACCCACAGGCCCGCCGAGGTGGCGTAGAGCGTCTCGGTGCCGTGATTGCGGGTCTTGGTCGGGTTCCAGTCGTTGGCCTTGCCGGTGACTGGGTCGATGGCTCCGATCCCGTAGCGGTCAACCGCACCAGGCCCCTTGGAGTCGTCGCCCAAAGGATTGTCGAGCCAACGCGGGTGGCCACCGACGTAGACGGCGGCTCCGGTGACCGCCACCGAGTACAGGCTGTCGCCGCCGGTGAAGTTGACCCAAGCCGCACCCGCAGTGGCCGCGATGTCAGCTGTCCGGTAGCGGCCGGCCGCGTCGCAGAGCCCACCGTCGCCCGACGGGCCGCCGGTGGTGACGATCACGAAGTACGTACCGTCGGGAGAGAACTCCACGTCCTGGGCGATGTTCAACGGTGTCTTGGAGGCGCAGGGCACGTCGAGTCGGGCGGCGTGCCACGTGTTCAGAGCGCTCGTCGTGGAACCGAGGCTGAGCTCGAACGCCCACTTGCGGGGTTGACCGTCGATGGTGGCGAAGTTCCCGGTGGCGACCAGCCTGGTGCCTGCTGGGTTGGTGGCGAAGCGACGCACCTTGGTTATGTCGCCCGTGTTGGTGACCCCGGCGATGTTCGCTTTGATGTAGCCGGTGTCTGCCCCAGTCGTGGGGTTGAGAGCCAGGAGGTACTTGCTCAACGTGCCCGCCACGATGAGGCGACCGTTGACCAGTTCGGCATCGGCCACCGTGCCGCCGGCGGTGGGAGCGTTGAACGTCGGGTCGATCCGGCGGTTGACGAGGTCGTACTTGACTATCGCTTTGCGGGAGATGCCGTCGACCTTCTTGAAGCTGCCGCCGATGTAGAGGGCCTTCTTATCCGCAGACGGCACAAGGGTTTGCACTATGCCGTCGAAGGAGAGAACGAACGAACTGACAGCTCCGGTGGCGGCGTTGAACGCAACGAAGTTCTGCCTCGAGTAGGTGATCGTCCCCGCCGGGTTCTGCACCTGGGCGAACCGACCGCCGGCGTACATGGTGGAGCCGATCTGTGCGTAGGCGTACACGGTCTGGAAGCTCGTCCCGAGCACGATGTGGGGCGTGTTGTCGTCAGGGTTGGCCGACACCACGGCGGGCTGGAACAACGACGCCCGAGCGGGCAGCGGGGTGCTGCCCACGGTCATCGCGACGGTGAAGAGCAGTGCTGCTGCACCAGCCCACATCTTCCGAAAAGCCTGCATAGTTCTTCGCACTCCCCGGCTACGCCAGTTGTTCGCTTTCCAGCACTCTAGAACACTCTCCGTCACAATGAGCCAGAGTCGTTACGTAAAGTGATTGCAAGGTGCCTGATCGTCAAGCTAACCGCCGTGCTTCAAAGTTCGGTTCTCCTAGCCACATCTGCTCACGCGTCTTCCCCAAGGAGCCCCGACCGAGAGCGGAGCGACTAACCCGCTCGCAGCAGCCGGCCGGGCCGGGCACCCGTCGCTTCGCCTTCCCGCACGACGATCTCGCCCGCGACGATGGTCGCGGTGATGCCTTGCGCCTCCGCGAGGAGCCGGCTACCCCCAGCCGGTTGGTCAGCCACGAACCGCACGTCGCCCACACCTATCTGGTCGGGATCGAACAGGACGAGATCGGCGGCGAGGCCGACAGTGATGCGCCCACGATCGGTGAGACCCAGGAGGTCGGCCTGCTCTCCGGTGAGCTTCGCCACCGCCCGCTCGAGACCCAGCACCTGCCGGTCCCGGACCCAATGCTGGAGCGTCCAGACCGCGTAGCAACTGTCGGTGTTGCTCTGGGTGTGTGCGCCCGCATCCGAACCGCCGAGCTGCGCGGCCGGATGGGCGACCAGCTCACCCAACCGCCTGTCGTCGGGATTGCGCATAGCCGTCGAGAACTGAGTCTCGAACCCGTCGTCGGTGGCGATTCGCAAGATCACATCCGTGGGCGCCTCGCCGGTGGTGGCGGCGATGGAGGCGACATCCTGATCCCGCAGCTCGGGATGGGTTGGCGACAAGCGGACGTGCACGTGCTCCCATTGGCCCGAGAAAACAAGGCTCGGCGCCATGGCCGCTCCCTCGTCACGCAGACGTTCGAGACCGATCGGATCCGCGGCGAGCGCCCGGACGCCGTCCGCGCCGCCAGCTTTCTGTGCCGCCCGCAGCGACGGGAGATACCGCACCAACACGCCAGGCGCGTCGAGGCGAGTCCACAACTCGAACGGTCGCGGGGACACCTGGCCGATCACTGCACCTCCTCGGTCGGCAGTCGCACCCATGAGATCGAGGAGGTCGTGGCCGATACCGGGGTCCTCGAAGGTGTCGAAGATCGGACCGACCACGACAGGTCGTCCGCTCCGCCAAGCCAGGCGCTCGTGCCACGCGAGATCCGCGACGCGAGCCTCGCGATCGAGAAGGAGCGCGCGCGGTGCCATGGTGAACAAGCCCGGCCCGGGCCCGCGCCCGAGGATGCCTGCGATGGCCAACAGCTCGTCGTCGGCGCAGACCTGTCCCGGCAGCGAGGAGCCGGCAGGCCCGATGTTGCCGGTGACCTGATCGGTGGAGAACCCGAAAGCGCCGAGCCTCAACCCTTCGGCCACCACATCCGCCATCGACGCGATCTCGGCCGGTGTGGCCCTGCGCTCGCGAGCGGCCGCCGGCCCCATCACCATGGTTCGAACCGGGAGGTGGCCCACGAGGCTCGCCCGGTTCAGGCTCGTCGGCAGCGCGTCGAGACGGGCGACGTAGCTGGCCAGGTCGCTCCAGTCGAACGGGACCGCAGCATCGATCGCGTCGCGGGCAACCTGCTCGACGGCGACCAGCGCCTCGACCACGTAGTTGCGTCCGGCTTCGTCGACATAGGGCGCCAGCGCGTAACCGCAGTTCGACATGACAACAGTCGTCGCCCCGTACGACCCGCACGGGCTCAGGTCCGGATCCCAGAACTGGTTCGCATCGAGATGAGTGTGGGTGTCGATCCATCCGGGCGCCAGGACCTGATCGCGGCCGTCGATCTCCACCCGTCCCCGCGCCGCACCGGACCCAACGGCGACGATCCGGCCACCATCCACTGCCACGTCACCTGCAAACGACGGCCTCCCGGATCCGTCGACGATGGTGGCGGCCCGGATGACGAGATCGTGCGCGATCGCGCTCACCCGGCGACGAGGCCGGCCATCGGGCCGACATCGGGGATCGGCGTGTCGAGCGACCAGCCACCACCGAGATGGACGAGCAGGTCGTCGATGTCGATGCCGTAGAACTGCGCGGGGCCGCCCACGAAGATGGCCCGCTTCGCGGTGTCATCGAGATCCGCGCGGTCGCGAAGCGTCACGATCGGATCGGGCCACGCACCGTCCTGATGGGGCCAATCGCTGGCCCAGAGCACCCGATCCGCTCCGATGAGGTCGGCAGTTGCCGCAAGCCCCCGGTCTGCCGGTTCGCCGGAGATCACACAACTGGCTCGGAACTGCTCGAGCGCGCTGCGCCGAGGCACGTCGGCGACGAGCGCCATCTTGTCGTAGGTCTCGTCCAGGCGGCCGAGCCAGTGCCCGGGCCATCCGACGTCACCTTCGAAGAACCCGATGCGGAGATCAGGATGACGTTCGAGGACGCCACCGTCTATGACGTGGAGCACCCCGAGCTGCAACTGGAACGGCACCCCCATCTGCCATTGGACCCGGTTGCGGAGAAGCTTGTGGATCCGCAACGAACGCGATCCGGGGTTCGACGCGTGCACGACGGCAGGCACGTCCGCCTCCGCCAGCCGACGCCACAACGGGTCCAACTGAGCCGAGCCGAGGTCGTTCCCGTCCGCGCCGGGTATGGGCGAGAGCATCACGGTCGTGGCACCGGCGTCGAGCGCCCAATCCAACTCAGCGGCGGCGAAGTCCGGGTCGGCCAACGGAAGCACTGCGGCCCAGCGGAGCCGACGGCGATCGCCCTTGCAGAAGTCGCGGATCCACGTGTTGTACGCGTGCGCATAAGCGTTGCGGAAATCGAGCTCGGGTATGTCGTCGAGACCGAGCGTCATGGTCGGGAACAGCACGCTGACCGCGATGCCCTGCTCGTCCATCAGCTCGATGCGCCGATCGGGATCGTCGACGCCCCGGTCCACCTCGGTGTCCAGGTCGATGTCGAGACGCCCGTCCGCGCTGAGACCGCCGGGAGTGCAGAGCGAACCGACAGTCCACTCCATGTTCGTCGGGTGGCCATAGAACAGCACCTGCTCGCTCCCGTCGTCGCCACGCACCCGTTTCCAGGCTCGATCATGGAACTCGGTAGGCAACCGCTCGGTCCACATTTCGAACGGTTCGAACACGTGCCCATCGGCATCGATGATCGGCAAGCGCATGTGAGCACCCCCTCTTTGTTTCGGTCAGGCAGTGGCGAGAAAGGAATCGGCGACTTTTTGGAGCCAGATCCCGTGGTATCCGAGGAGCAGGTCGTTCTGCTTCGCCCGGCGGTAGTGCAGGTGCGCGTCGCAGTCCCACGTGAAGCCGACGCCGCCGTGGATCTGGATGCTCTCTCCGCACACCTCGTTGGCCGCCTGGCCGACGAAAGACTTGGCCATCGCCGCCGCCTCGGCCCGGACCGGTGCGTCGACATCGGACGCCCAAGCGGCGTAGTGCACACCGACACGCGACAGCTCGATGCGTTCGAGCATCTCGGCCGCCTTGTGCTTGATCGCCTGGAACGTGGCGATGGGCCGATCGAACTGCACGCGCACCTTGGCGTACTCCACCGCGAGGTCGAACGCCCGCTGCATCGAGCCGAGCGTCTCGGCGCACAAAGCGACTGCTCCGTCGTCGGCCACTCGCTTCCACAGTGCTGTGTGATCTCCAGCAGTACCAACCGGCTGGGCCGGCTGATCAGCCAGGTCGAGACGGGCGATCGGGCGGGTCACATCGAGTCCGCCGACCACGTCGCCGCGCGGATGCTGGATCAGGAACGTGCCCATGCCCTGCTGGGTTCGGGCCGGCACGAGCA
>JBBSGQ010000014.1:0-20335 GCA_038253965.1 Acidimicrobiales bacterium
GGTCTCCTCGTCGTCGCAGCCTTCGAACAGCCGCAACGATGGCGGGGCCCCTGCCGCCGTTGGTGGACCCTCACCCAACAGTGCCGGGATCACGCTCCCCACTTCAACGCGAAGAGCCAGTAGTAGTCGCACGTAGCGTCCGGTTGCGCCCCGTTCGTTTGCAAGCTTTGCACGGCGAGCGACACGCGGGATTGGACACGGCCGAACCGTCGGACGCCGGGGCGGAAGCGTTGGTCACGATGAGCGAATTGTCGACGTCCACGGCGGGCAAGTGGTCGCCGACGAGATCCCCGGCAAGAACGACTCGGTCAACTTCTGTTCGTCCCCCGACGAGATCGACAGCAACGTCGACCGGCTCTGGAGATCCATGTCGTGCTCGACAACGGGTCGAGTCACGGCTCCAAGTACACGCAGGCGTGGTTCGCGGCGCACCCGCGATGGCACTCGCACTACACGCCCCCGCACGCCTCGTGGGTCAACCAAGTGTTCTTCTCGACCTGCAACGCAAGGTGATCACCGGCGGGAACTTCACGTCCCGTGACGACCTCGTCGGCAAGCTCCTCGGGTTCATCGCCGACTACGACCAAACCGCCCGACCATTCCGCTGGACCTACGCCTCAAGATCGCGTGATCCACACGCGAGATACTTCCGCGCGGAAGCACTAGTGCACAATCGTGACGCTTGATCGTGAGATGTCGGCAACGCACAGTTGTGATAGGAGAACGCCGCTTAAGTCGCTCCAACTGGCAAAACCGTAGCCGCCGGCAGCGAACTTCACGTGGCGCTTACTCAACTTTGCCGCGGCCGCAGATATGGGGATTGGAGCAACTGTTCGATCGGTCTTAAAGCGGCCGTTCTCTGCTGCTCCGATGAGTATCCAGGTGCCAATGACATCGCGTCCTCGTTGACGCACGAGAGCGCTCTCAACAACGACGGTCGCCTCGAATCGCGGGTCGTTGGTGAAGACATCCTCAACGTGATCGGTGGTTGCCGTAGCAACCAGGGCGCGTCGAAGCTCCCGCTTCACGACGACTGGCGCAGTCCGGCACTGGCGGCGACCTCCAGATTCGAGAGGAAGGTGCGCCGTTCCGGGGTCATCATCCCATGGGAATGCAATGGCTATGCCAACGAGGAGTAACAGCAATCCTGCAAGGCCGAGTAACCGGTGCGTCGAGCGTCGAGGTCGTCCGCCTGAGTCGACCGAAGAGTCGCGCCGCTTACCGCCTCCGCCGGAAGCCCTGTCCGCCGAGGTAGCCCTCACGATCGTCATCGCGGCACCGGGCTGCTCTGCTTCGAGCCGCCGTGAGCGGCCGGCTTGGCCGTTGCTACTGCGAGAACGAGATTTCGAATCGCAAGGGCCGTTCCCCCGCGGACGTCGAACAGCAACGGGAAGCACTGACAGGATGCGCCGCGTTCCCTTCGAACGGCAGGAGACGTCATCGCGACGATGCTGTATAGAAAGATGACACTGATCGCTGACCAAGCGAAGCGTCCGCCGGCGATAGATCCGGCTCCGGCGACCAAGTCCAAGACGACGCCAAGAACCAAGAGCTCAACCGCAAATCGCCGTCGCAGACGGCTCGACGACAGCATCGGATGCCACCGCGCTGTTCCTCGCGCCAACGTCCTAACTTTTTCCATACCGGAAATGGCGAAGAGCGCTGCCAAGGTAAGCGCGACGCTGGACGCGAACACGTCGAGAGGTCCTTATCGGACGGCGACAACGGCGATTGCAATTGACTGCACCATGGTTTGCATATCCTCCGTTGACAACGCACCGTCGCCTTTGGCCGGAGTGTCGACCTCAACGTCGATGCCTAACTCGTGCCCTAAACCTTAGGATTCTGCCAGGCGGACCACCAGGTCGGTCTGCACGAACCGCTGTGACGCCTCGATGATCTCGTCGACGGTGAGCCGCCCGCCGGACATGGCGGCGATCCGCTCGACCACGTGGGCTTCGGTGAACCGGGAGTCGGTGGCGCACAACCCGGTCTCCGGATCGACCAGCGCCGCGAACATGTCCTCCTCGAGCGGCTTTGTGTGTTCGAGTTGGCGGCCGACGACCAGGTCGTCCACTGCGGGGCCGGGAGTCAGGCCGACCGTGGTGGCTTCGCCGGCCCACCGGTCGCGCAGCGCTTCGGCGGTGACGGTGCGGTCCTTGGGTTGCCGGGTGCGCTTTGATGCCCGGTCATCGGCCCGCATCCGGTCCTTCTTGGAGTCGAAGGCCAGCTCCCCGGTTGCTTCCAACCGGGCTTCGATGGCTTGGGTCCGTTTGGAGAAGGCCCGGAGCTGATCCCGGCTGAAGCCGATCATCTCCCGGGACCCGTTGCGTTCCGGCCCCCACTCCACCCCCAGCGTGAGGGTGCGTTCCAGTTGGTTGAGGAACACCGTCCTCGTCGCTCTGCCCCACACGTGCAACGGGTTGGCATCAATAGCCACATGAACGCCGTCGGCCCGGCGGGCGACGTTGGGGATCAGGCAGTGGGTGTGCAACTGCGGGTCACCGGCCCGGCTGGTCCGATGCGCGAACGTCGCCACCGCGAACCCGCCGGTCCCGACCCGGCGGCGGATCCCGCCCTCCTGCACCCGAGCCACCGCGGCCCTTTCCTCCAAGAACCCCAGCGCCGTGTCGGTTGCTTCGACCACCGCCTGCGACACCGCGGCCGATGCTTCCGGGGTGCCGAACGCCCAAAGCAGCGACACCGACCTGGGGACCGACAGGGTGACGTCGATGGCCCGGACCTTGCGTTCCCGATGCCCGGCCAGCAGATCCACACCGCTGCTCGGGTCCACCCCGTTGTCCAGCGCCCGCAGATCATCTGCCTGGACGACGTCTTCCAGTCCGAGCCCGGCGGCCCACGAGCCGCGCCAGTCGCACTGCGAGCCTGGAAGTTGCTGCGAGATCGGGGTCGCTGACCTCGGCCGCGCCGGGAGCGGGCGGTGAGGTGACGGTGGAGAGCGTGCCGAGTTTGTTGACGGTGGAGTGTGCCCATCGGATCGTCGGCGAACGGGAGGCCGATTGGGTGGCCTCGCTGGTCGGCGTCGTGCGCCGAGCTCGACGGGTCCGACGAGGGCGTGGTTCGCTCGCTGATTCGCGGCGCGCCTCGAGATCGACGACTGAAGTCGGCTCAGGATCGTCGAGCCGTCCGCCGGCCAATTCCTCCAACCGCGCCCGCGGCACCCGCAGCACCGATCCGAGCTGCACGACCGGCAGCCCTTCCGCTCCTCCGGTGGACTGGTACCGGGACGCCAGTTGGTAGGCCAGCGTGCGCCCGATCCGCAACCGTCGAGCGGCCTCCTCCACCGTGAGGAACGGGCCATCGTCTCGCGCCATGATCACCGTTCCTGTTGGAAGACAAACGGACTCGTAGAATACCGACTGCTGTCCGCTTCGGCAACAGAATCATTGGCGACCATGCAAAATCGTGGAATAGGCTGCGAATCGTGGCAGGCACCAGAAAGCTCGGCGTGCGCCGAACCATGACCCCCAACCAGATCGTCGCCCTCAATGTGGCCAAGGCGCGAGCCCTGCGGGGCTGGACCCAAGACCAAGCTGCCGAAGCGCTCGCCCCCTACCTCGGCGCCAAACTCTCCGGCCAGAGCTTCTCCGCCCTCGAGCGCTCAGCGTGGACGGTCAACCGCATCAAACAGTTCTCCGCCGACGAGCTCCTCGCCCTCTCCCGCGGCTTCGACCTGCCCATCGGATACTTCTTCACCCCACCGCCCCCCGAACAGGACTCGGCACTACACGCCCCCGACGCCGGCATGAAGGGACTTGACCCCATCATCGTCCTCGACGCCATCCTCGGGACCCCCGACAACCTCGGCGAGTGGGAACGGGAACTCCTGGCCTACGCCGCCAGCACTGCCCCGCAGCCGGCGAACAAGCGAGAGAAGCCCCACGTGTCTCCCTCAGATCTTCCTCAGCGGGTCCAGCCTCTCGTCGGACTTCGGGCCCAAGCCGTCCTGCGCAACCAGTTCGGCGACACGACTGCAGCCAGCGACGTCCTCCAGCGACTCGCCCAAGCCCTACGAGATCTGGACCAGACAGCACCCGACGGCAGCGCGGACGAGCGGGCAGCGACCGGCACCCCCCGAAAGCGGAAAGGAACGAAGGGCACGGGCGGCTCACCCCGAAAGCGAGCGGGCCGATGAGCAGCCGCGCCATCCCGGGACTGGCACGCGTCAAGCGGGAGATTGCCCACGGGCGCAGCTTGGGCGATCTCTAAGGAAGGAGACGACGTTGGCAGTGAAGAAGTTGCCCAACGGCCATTGGGAAGCGTCGTACAGAGACAACCGACAGCGGGAACGCGTCAAGATCTTTCCGACGCGTCGTGAGGCCGACCGCTGGCTATCGACGATCAAGACCGACGTCGCTCGCGGCGAGTACGTCGATCCTCGGCTGGCCCGCAGCATGTTCGACCAGTGGGCGGAAGAGTGGATGGCAACCACCGCCCACCTCAAGCCGAAGACTCGCGCTGGCTACGAGAGTGATCTGCGAGTGCACGTGCTGCCGGTGTTCGGTGATCGATCGATCGGGTCGATCCAACAAGTCGACGTGCGGCGCTTCGTGGCCGACATGGTGGCCACCGGTGCGGCGCCCGGGACGGTCCGCAACGCTCGCAAGGTTCTTCGTCTGGTTCTGGCGACGGCCGAGGGGTCTGGCGCCATTCGTGGCAATCCGTGCAACGGAGTGCGGGTCCCGGCGTCACCGAAGGCGGACATGGTGTTCCTGAACGCCGAGCAGGTCGAGGCGTTGGCAACCGCGATCGACCCTCGCTACTCGACACACGTTCGCTTCGCCGCTTACACCGGGCTGCGCGCCGGGGAGATCTGCGCCCTCCGAGTCGGGAGACTCGACCTGCTCCGCGGACGAGCGCTCGTTGCGGAGTCGGTGACCGAGGTCGACCGCATGGGCTTGGTGTTCGGCGAACCCAAGACCTACCAGCGTCGCTCGGTAACCTTGCCGCCGTTCCTCCGCGACGAGCTGGCGTCACATCTGGCGGCTCGAACGCCGACCAGCGACGACTTCGTCTTCCCGTCTCGGAGCGGCGGCGTGCTGCGCCACAAGGACTTCTATCGGCGTGTCTTCAAGCCGGCTGTTGTTGCGGCCGGGTTGCCACCTGCGATGCGTTTCCACGACTTGCGCCATACCTGCGCCGCGCTGTGCATCGCTCTTGGGGCCCACCCGAAGGCGATCCAGGAACGACTCGGTCACTCCTCGATCACCGTGACCCTCGATCGCTATGGCCACCTGTTCCCCAAGCTGGATGAGGCGCTCACCGACCGGCTCGACGCACTTCACGAAGAGGCGCTGCACGCCGTCGCAGCCGCACCCCCGTCGCCACCTTCCGGACAGGTCCATACACTGACCTCCCGACATGTCAACGCACGACCCTGACCCCAGCCAAGCCGGTGACCATCGCGAGCTCCCAGTCGAGGAGCAACTTGCACGCGCCAAGCCGTGGAAGCCCGCAGAGCGACCGGTGCTCGACGACCTCACCGACGACGAGGAAGCCGAGTTCCTGCAGGCCATCGCTCCCTGACACATGGTGACGGCCGGCGATCGTCGTCGTCGACACGAACGTCTTCAGCGCCGAGCTGCTTCGGGCGACCCAACCTCTCGTTGAGCTGTACCGCCCGTTGCTCGCTGGTCGACGCTTCGTTATCTCGTTCCAGACAGTGGCGGAGATCGAGTTCGGCGTTCGCCGACGTAGTTGGGGCCCAGCACGCCGGCGGCGAGTCGAGGAGCGCATCGCCGAGGCGGAAATCGTCTGGCCCGGCCCGGCGCTGCTGGGCGCGTGCGTGGACCTGCGCGTGATCTGCGAGCGCATCGGTCACCCATTGGCGCAGCGGGGCCATGACGCAGATCGCTGGATCGCCGCGACCGCCGTACACCACTGAACGTGCCGCTGGTCTCGCACGACAGGATCTTCCGCGGCGTCCCGGGACTGATGTTCGAGACCGCGCTGGAGGATCCGTCGACGTGATGGCCGAGGCCGTCCCGTAGTGGGCTGTGCGGCCCTGTGCCGCCAAATCTCGCGGAGTTTTCGCGGAGTTTTCGCGGAGCAGCGTGTTTATCCACAGCCGTTGCGAGCATAGAAGGTCGTTCTGACCAGGTAGTTTGCGGCGCGGAGGTGTCAGCTGACCTGGTGGCAGCCCCCGCCTTCAAAGCGGGTGGCACGGGCGATCCTCGTGCGGCGGGTTCGATTCCCGTCCACCTCCGCCACGTCTCTGGTCACGGATTGGTCACGGTTCTGCGGAAAGCGCGTCAGCGCGGCGTGCTTCCACGAGTCGCCAATCGCCCTATGGCGGTCAGTCGCGGCCTTCGGTGCGGTCATGACATAGCCCGCCGCGCCGGCGACCTACAAGATGGCCCCAGCGTGGTGCTGCTGAACCCTGACGAGGATGGTTCGCCGCCCGCACTCCGCGGGCCGGTCGACAAGCTCCCCGCCGGTCCTTGGCCGACGCTCGGGCGTGTGGGGACAGCCCGTCGAGCGGGATCTGCTCGCCCGTGGCGCGGCAGCTTGTCTGATCGCGGTCCAGATGAAATCGACGGTCGCGCTCGCGGAAGCACGCATCGTTGTCCATGCCACCCGCTATGGCGCCCCCAAGCGTGGGTCGCGCACTCTGAGGTCTGCGACACGCCGGTCAGCACAGGTCGCGTCCCGGGTAGCGTGTGCGAGTGGGCCGGTTCCTCGTCCGTCTTTTGCGTGCGATTGGTGCTATTGGCGCCGTGTCGGGTTGCGGCGCGATGGCGGCCATGCTTCCCGGCGTGACCGCCGGCGCTTTTGCTGGGCTCGGCTTGGCCGGGTCAAGCGTGATCGGGCGGGCCCTTGTTCCGGTGGCCGAACCGCTGTTCGTGGCGTCAGCAGTGTTAGTGGTCGTCGGGGCGCTGAGCTGTAGTTGGCTGGTGACCGTGATGGCCGCAATCGGGAGCGTGTTGGCCTACCTGAGCATGTTTGTGCTCACCACCGGCGGTGCCACGGACATGGCGCACATGGGGACGATGGGCGGCGCCCATGCCAATGGCGTGCTGTTCGTTGTGGGCGCAGCGTTGATCATCGGGTCGTTCGTGGTGCCGCCGATACGCCGGCGTCGGGGAACGTGCTCGCCCGTGCTCGCTGTGCTTGCCCGCTAGACGTCTCCCTTCGGCGGGCCGCCCGGGGTCAATCGGGGACCGCCACCGCTGCTCAGCTGTCGGAGATCCCCTTCGCAGCGGTCACGTGGACAGGCGTGACGCGAACCAGGAGCTCGCCGGGAACACCGTTGCGCCGGCCCATCTCCTCGGCGCGTGCTTCACCCAAGTAACGCCGACCGAGGATCGTGGCCCATCGCAACAGCTCCTCGGGATCTTCCGAGAGGCTCGCCGTGCCGCGGACGATCACGAAAGCGAACGGCGGTTGCTCATCGTCGAAGGAGATGGCGACACGATTGTCGCGCCGCAGTGCCTGGCCCTTGCCGGAGGTCGCGCCAGTGGTGAACACGATGTCGTCACCGTCGAGCGCTACCCAGATCGGGGCGACCTGTGGGCCTCCGTCGGCTCGGACCGTCGCCAGCTTTCCGGTGCGCGCCGGAGCCGCTCTGATGAAATCACGCCACCAGGCATCGTCGGGGATCGTCAACGGCGCCGCTCCCCCGCCCGGCGGCAGCTACACCGCGAGCAGATCGCGGGCGCCGGTGTCGCTCGACGGATGACGCAGCTTCGACATGGCACGCGCCTCGATCTGGCGGATCCGCTCGCGGGTGAGGTTGAAGTGCTCACCCACCTCTTCGAGTGTGCGGGGCTCACCTCGATCGAGCCCGAACCTCAGCTTGAGGATCTCTCGCTCCCGCTCGTCGAGAGGAGCCAGCAGCCGAGAGATCTCCTCGGGGAGCAGCGCAGTCGCTGCCACCTCGAAGGGAGATTCGGCGGAGCGATCCTCGACGACATCGCCGAGCTCGGCATCGCCGTCCTCGCGAAGAGGCTCCGACAACGACAGCGGTTCGGCCGCGAACCGGAGGGCTTCGGTGACCTTGTCCTCGGGCATCTCGACCTCAGCCGACAGCTCGGACAGGGTCGCCGGACGGCCGAGCTTCAGCTCGAGTCGGGCCCGGGCCTTTTGCAGTCGCGCAAGAGTGTCGCCGGCGTGCACGGGCAGGCGGATGGTGCGGCCAGTGTTGGCAATGCCTCGGGTTATCGCCTGGCGGATCCACCAGGTTGCGTAGGTGGAGAACTTGAAGCCCTTGCGCCAGTCGAACTTCTCGACGGCGTGCATCAGGCCGAGGTTTCCCTCCTGGATGAGATCGAGCAGCGGCAGGCCCGAGGCCTGGTACTTCTTGGCGATCGACACGACAAGCCGCAGGTTGGACTGGACGAAGGTGCGCTCGGCCTTTTCTCCGTTGTGAGCGTGGCGCTTCAGCTCGCGCTTGCGGGCTGCCGTGAGATCTCTGCCTCCGGCCTCCAGGTCAGCTCGTGACCGGTTCCCGTTCTCGATGGCCTGCGCGAGCCGAACCTCGTCGTCCTTGGTGAGCAACGGATATTGACCGATGTCGGTGAGGTAGAGACGGACGAGATCCTCCTCGTCGCGCTCAACACGCTCTTTCGGCATCAGGCACCTTCTCTGGGGTCGGAACTAAGACGAATGCGGGCCCGCCAGCCCGACTCTGTCCCTGATCGGAGAACGATGGATCGGCGTGCGCCCGCCAGATCAGGAACCTCCTTACGATACCGGTCGGGTCAAGGCCGCCAACCTTTCGAAATTTGTTGCGAGGCGCCACGCCAAGTGTCCTCTGCAGGACTGTCAGTGAAGTTCCGGATCCGAGGAAGGAAACTTCATGCCCGATGAGGTCGAGACCACAGTGGTCACCATGGTCTTTCAGGCCTCGGACCCATCGCGCCTGTTGGCTGTTCTGGCGAAGTACGTGGTGATGGCCCGTGGCCATGCGGGATGCCGCAACATCGACCTCTGCGGCTCCGTCTCCCATGAGGGCCGGATCGTCGTCATCTCGAAGTGGGAAAATCCTGCGGCCCAACGGGCGCACTTCGACTCGCCAGACATGATCGAGATGGCCAACGCCTGCGGTGGACTCCTCGTCGGGCCGCCGGAGATCGACCTGCTCGAAGGCCTGAGTGCGCACGATCTCGCATGATCCACTCCGAGCGATGAGGCGTCAGCGGCGCCGACGATCCTGCTCGCGCTGGATTTGCGTGATCTGGAAGGGGACCTACTTGGGCGCCGTGGCACCGTGCAGGGTGAACAGCGCGGTGGAGGCCCAGTTCGTTCCGTCCACACCCGGCCCACCGATGACCGTGGCACTGGCGGACAACGGCCGTCCATCAGCTCCAAGGGCGTAGGACCGCAACCGTCCGTCGGTCGTGGCGACGAAGATCTTGTCAGCCGCTGAGGTCATGCCGGCTGTGGCGCTCCAGTCCAGGCCGTCCCCGTCGCCACTCGCCGTGTGCAGCACGCTGCCGATGACGTTGCTCTCGGTGTTGAAGAACCGGTAGTAGAGCCGCGGGTCACCGGCTCTGGTGAAGTACATCCGACCGTTTCGCAAGAACATCCCGGTCACGTCCGCGAGGCTGAACCAGGCGTTGAGGTTGATCGGCGGACCAAACGTCGTGCCGTCAAAGGTGCGCATCTGCAACGTGCCGTCGGACTGGCCGGTGTAGACCCGGCCATTGGTCATGAACCCGCCTCGGACCTCGGCCCAGCCGACCGTGTTGTCGACGATCGACGACTGGCCCGCGGTCCAACCGTCGAACGAGCGAGCCTTGAGGTTCCCATCAGCGGTCCCGGCATACAGCGTGGTCGGCAAGGTGGCCGGTGCGATCGCTGGAACCGGTGTCCCGCCGGCCAGCGGGAAGAACGCGATGCGGGGATGGAACTCACCACCTACGTTCTCCGTGTCGTCACCGATCCAGAGGCCCTCGGAGGTGGCGAGCAGCGCAGTGACGCCATAGCCACGATCGCGAGTGGGGTTCCAGGAGAACACGACGCCAGTCTGGGGATCGACAGCCGCGATACCGAGCCGGTCCACGTAGCCGGGCCCCGCGCCCTCACTGGGCGGGTTCGAGTTGTTCATCCACCGCTGGTGACCGCCCAGATAGACGACCGAACCGGTGATCGCAACGCTGTACAAGCTGTCGCCGCCGGTGTATTCGGTCCAGGTCGGTTGCAGGGCACTGCCGGTCTGGTTGATCTCCCACCGAGATGCCGTGTCGCACAGCGAGGGGGGGCCTCCGCCGAACGCGCCGGTTGTGGTGAGGACGAAGTACTGCCCGTCGGGCGAGATGTCGACAGCGCGCAGGTAGTTGACGGTCCTCGGGCACGGCAACGAGGTGAGCGTCTGGTTCCATGGTGCGACCGAGACCGGGGTGGTGCTCAGGTCGAGCACCACGAGGTATTGGCGGGCGAGGTTGTTCACCTTGGAGAACGTCCCAAGGGCCACCGCTCGGGTGCCGTCCGGGGTGATATCGAACTTCTGCACCTGCAGGGTGTTGCTGATCGGATCGCTGAACGCGGGTGCGACGTTGGTGTCGACGTTTCCGCTGGTGGCGTTGACGGCGCCGAACCCTGTGCGGGCTGTCGCCTTCAGTGAGGTGAACGTTCCAGACAGGAACAGGCGGGTGCCGGTGATCTTCAAGTCCTGCACCCAACCGTTGGTGCTGGCGGTGAAACCGGTGATCGTGTGACCGGAGGCGGCGTCGAGCTTGACGATCCCGCCGATCGCGACCCCGTTGACATGCGTGAACTTGCCGCCCACGAACACCGACGTGCCGTCTGGCGCAGCGGCCAGGGAGAGCACGTCGCCGTCAACGGTGGGCACAAAGGTTGTGTCGAGTGCGCCGGTCGTCGCGTTGAAGGCGAGCAGTTTGTTCCGCACGACGATGGGCTGGCCACCCTGCCAGTTCTTGACCATGGTGAACGTGCCGCCGGCGATGAGACGATTGCCGACCTTGGCCACGGCGAGGACCTGGCCGTCCTCGATGAACGGGGTGAAGTCCGCCGGGTTGGCCGAGACGATCCCGGCTTGGACTGCGTTCACCGCGCCCGCTGGCGCACTGACCGAAGCGACGGCAGCGAAAAAGGTCAGGGCGACGGTCAGGGCAAGAGCGCGACTACTTAGTGTGGTTCTCATCGGGGGGAAATCACTGTGCGTGAGTTTGTCGCAGAGTGACCGCTGACGCAAGTCGAGACACGCTTGAGCCCGCTGAGCGGTCAGGAGGAAAGCGATGCGGACCGTGCGGCGTCAGAGATCGCCACCAGCTCTCCCCAGGTTGCGGGCCGTCGGGCCCAGAGCTGATCGAAGGCGGCGTCGGAGACATCGGAGAACCCGTGGCGGTTACGGAACTGATACAACCGACGCGGCCTCTGCACACGATGACCGAGCCGATCGAGCCGCCCGACCGCCGTGATCTCCCACGCCACTCGGTGAGCCAACGACAGCTCCGCGTCGGGATCTGGCGCGCCGAAGCTGGCATCCATCCGGTCGGCGGCCTGCTCGAACAGGACGCCGAGGACGTCGGCCACGTTCGGCTCGCTCAGCGAACGGATCTTCTTCGGGTTCTCGAAAGCGCCGCCTTCGACAGTGACGATCAGCGGATCGATCGACGAGGTCGACACCCGGCCCGTGGGCGAATCCTCGGCGATCTCGACACGGATGTCCAGCTCCTGCGGCAACCCCACCTCGTCTCGGAGACGTTCCGCGATCCGGACGATCTCGGCTGCTGAGAAGTTCACGAGACTGAACGTGGTGGGCGCCACCACGACCGCCATCAGGCCACCTCGGCGCGTCGACGCCGCTCCGCCGCTGCCACCTTGCGGTCCACTGCTGCTTCTCGCGAGAGATCGCCGATCTCATCGAGCTCCACGGCGTCGAACCCGGCCAGCTCGCGGAAGCGACGGGCGAGTCTCACCGGGCTCTGTTCGTCGTCGCCTCGGAGGCCGCCGTAGGAGAACAACTTGTCGACCACTCGTTGGAACTCGAGTGCCCGCTCCCGCCGTCGGGGATCGGCGGCGGTGAGACGACGAAGCCAGTCGGAGCCCATCTTCACGTGAGTGACCTCATCAGCGAGCATCCAGTCCTCGCAGAACTCGAGCACCGGATCGCCCGAGTCCTGTCCGAACTCCCTCATCGTGTTGAACACATCGATGGCCAGACCCTCGAGGGCACGGTTCACCCCGGCCAGCCGGAGAGCTGGATCAGCGTTGCACGCCGCCTCGAACAGGATGGTCGACTCGCCGTACTCGCCGATCTCGGTACCCATGAAGTCGGCGAGCTTGCAGGAGATCTCCACATGTCGCGCCTCGTCCCAACACTGGCGGGCCATGTCGAGCTTGAGCTCGAACGGGATCTCCTCGTTACCCGGGCCGACATCGAAATCGAAGCAGGTGCGACCGGCGCCTTCGAGGGCCTGGATCTCACCGACGAAGATGCCGTGCATCATTGAGCGGGCGACGTCGGGGGCGCTGGTCATGGATGGTTCGAGACAGCGCCCGCCACGGCGACCTGTCCTTGCAGACGAGGCGTGCGATCCGTCGCCGAGCGTCCGAGGGTCCGTAAGTCGATCGGTGATGGCGACGCGTTCGAACCGGGCGTCACGAGCGAGATCGTCGACCGACAGGTGGCGCTTCACGTGCCGGACCCGCCGTTCGACTCTGCAGCCGTAGCACCTGCCGAGGTGGTGGCGCCCGAGGGCAGGGCCATCCCGATCGATCCGGGACCGGCGATCCCGCCGGCCGCCGAGATGAGCTTCTCCAGCGCCGCCTGGTGATCGGCCGCCCGCTGAACCGCTTCTGGCGTGTCGAGCAGCGACTGCAAGAGCATCTCACCGTCCCGCCAGTCCTCGAACTCGTCAGCCAGGGCGAACTTGAGCGAGCGGATCGTCGGCGCATCGGTGATGGTCGACGTGTTGTTGAGATGGAACGTGTAGGCCGCGATCTTGCGCGGGATCAGAACGCGGTACACGCCTGTCAACTTCTCAATGGTGAGCTCGGGCGCCTCGGGTTCGGTCATCGCGTCGACGAACGTAACGAGCTCGTCGTTGGCCGGCACGGTGAGTCGCTCCTGATTCATCTCCCGAAGCTCAGGGAGCCGCTTGTGCCACAACTCGGCATGCCACGCGTGATGGTAGGTATGGGTGCCGAGGCGCATCTTGACGTCGAGCTCCGGGACGGTGGCCACCCAGCCGCCGAGCACCTCGAACAACCGCATCTCGATCCACTTGTAGTTGCCGACCCTCACTGCGGATTCCTCCACGGTGAACGAGCCCGGCAGCTCGCGCCGATCCCAGGGTGCGAAGGGCGCCCGTGGTGCCTTCGGATCAGCCATGTACGCAACCCCCAGGGAGCTCGACCGGCACCGCCGGCTCAGACGAATCGCCAGCGTGGCGCGCATTGACCGAGCGGTCAAGTAGCCCGTCTCGGTTGGCGTCGCGGCGCCAGTTCGGTGACCAGCACCGCGCCCAGGATGAGAAGCGCGCCGACCACGCCACTGACCCCGAGGCGCTCACCGGCGACATATCCGATGAGGGCGGCAAAAACCGGCTCGAGCAACAAGACGATGGCGGCACGCGCCTCGGTCACGACCCGCTGAGCCCACACCATGCAGGAGAACGCAACAGCTGTCGCTCCCAACCCGCAGAACGCGGCGGCCAGCCAAACCGACCCGGCGAAGCCGTAGCCGCCGGTGAAGAGTCCCGGCACAAGGCAGGCGAGCCCGACAGTGAGCGCCTGCCAGAACGTCAAGCGGATCGGGTCGTTGCGTTGGGCGGTTCGGCCGAGAACCACGATGTGCAGGGCGAAGGCCAGCGCGCATCCGAGGGTCAACAACTCGCCGAGACCGAAGCCTCGGATGCCACCCGACAACAGCAGCAACCCGATGACTGCGAGCACGACACCGACGACCACCGAGCGGGCAGGCCAGGCACGCCCGAGCAACGCCGTGATGAGCGGGACGAGTACGACGAGCAGGTAGGTGATGAAAGCGGACGTCGAGCTCGAGGTGTAGCGCAAGCCGGCCGTTTGCAGGACGAACCCGACCAACAGGCAGGAACCCGCAGCTAGTCCATGGCTGATCTCGCGGTCGCCAGGCGACCGACGCCTTGCGAGCGGCCAGAGCAGGGCCGCTCCGACGAGGAACCGCACGGCGAGGAAGGCATAGATGGACGCTTGCTCGGTGGCGTCCTGCACGACGAGGAACGTCGACCCGAACATGAACGCCGCCACGACGAGGGCGGCCGTTGCCCGGTCTTCCTCATGAATTTGGGTCATCTCACCTGCTCATGCGCGGTCGAATGACCCAAATTCGGGGAGTGACGGTTCACACCTTGCCGTAGCCGTTGGTGATCGGAAGGCGCCGATCCTTGCCAAAGGCTTTGGCGCTGACCCGCACACCTACCGGCGACTGGCGTCGCTTGTACTCTGCCCCGTCGACCAACCGGGCCACCCGCCGAACGAGCTCCGCGTCGTAACCGGCGGTGATCAGGTCGGCAACCGTGCGGTCCCGTTCGATGTATTGGGCGAGAAGCTCATCGAGCACGTCGTATGGCGGCAGGCTCTGGTCGTCCCGCTGATCGGGGCGCAGCTCCGCCGATGGCGGTTTGGTGATCACCGATTCCGGGATGAGCTCATGGCCCGCTCGCTGGTTGCGCAAGCGGCAGAGCCGGAAGATCCGGGACTTGTACACGTCCTTGAGCACGCCATAGCCACCAGCGGTATCGCCGTAGATGGTGGTGTAACCCACCGCCGTCTCGCTCTTGTTGCCAGTGGTCAGCACGATCCAACCGAACTTGTTCGACAGGGCCATGAGGGTCATGCCCCGGATCCGGCTCTGCAGGTTCTCCTCGGTGAGGTCGGCGGCTCGGTCCGCAAACGATGCGGTGAGCATGTCGACAAGCGCGGCGTGAGCCGGCTCGATGGCGATCGTGCGGTAGTCGATGCCGAGGTTGCGGGCCAACTTCTCGGCGTCCGAACGGGAGTGATCGCTCGAATAGCGCGACGGCATGGACACGCCATGCACGCGTTCGGCGCCTATGGCGTCGACGGCGATGACCGCCACGAGCGTCGAGTCGATGCCCCCTGAAAGGCCGACCACGACATCGGTGAAACCGTTCTTCTCGAGGTAATCGTGCGTGCCGAGGACGAGAGCGTCGTAGACCTCCTCGTCCGCATCCAGCAGGGGCGTGATCACCGGTTGGGGAGCGGGCTCGGTCCCCGTCGACGGGCGAGCGTCCGACACCTCCACCTCTGCGCCTAGCGCGACCTCGACCGGCAGCGGCAGGTCGGTCGGACGGCCTCTCGGGTCCAGCAGGCGCTTCCGGTAAACCGGGTCGACGGTGACGTCGAGGATCATGATGTCCTCGACGAATTGCGGGGCTCGGGCGATCAGCTCGCCGTCGGCGTCGAACACCATCGATCCGCCGTCGAACACGAGCTCGTCCTGCCCGCCCACCTGGTTGACGTAGACCAGCACGCACGAAGCGTCGGCGGCGCGCGTGGCGAGCATCCGTTCTCGGGCCAAGTGCTTGCGATCGGCGTACGGCGAGGCGTTCAAGTTGACGATCAACTCGGCTCCGCTGTCGGCCTGATCAGCGATCGGCCCACTCGGGTTCCAGGCGTCCTCGCAGATCGACACGCCCACGGCGACCCCGCCAATGGTCCAAAGCTGGCTCGGGTCGTCACCTGGGGCGAAGTAGCGCAGCTCATCGAACACCGCGTAGTTCGGCAGTTCCCGCTTGCGGTACACGCCACGCAGCTGACCGCCCGCACAGATCGCTGCCGCGTTGTAAAGGTCTCGACCCGTGTCGACGAAGCCGACGATTGCGACGCAACGATCGGTGGCTGCGGCGATGCGGTCCATGGCACGGCGATTGTCGGCTACGAAGCCCGGCTTCAGCAGGAGGTCCTCTGGTGGGTAGCCGGTGACCGTGAGCTCGGGGAACACGGCGAGATCGCACCCGGCCCCCTCGGCTCGGCGCAAGGCGTCGAGCACCAGATCGACGTTGCCGTCGAGGTCACCCACCCTGGTGTTGATCTGACACGTGGCGATGCGCAGCCGTGGCACAGCATCAGCGTAGAAGTTGGCCCGGACCGATGGCCCACTGCACGCGATGATGCCCGCCCGAAGGCGGGGCATCCTCGTCGATCTCTGAGCAACCCGAGTCGGTCAGCCGCCCTTGTGTCGGGGAACCCGGTTGACGACCTTCTCGACCAACTGCGGCAGCCGTTGCTTGATCTTGGCCGCTTTGGCAGCGTTGATGCGGCCCGACTTGACTGCGGCGTCGACCTTGGCGCTGCCGGCGTTGACGATCGCCGTGATGACCGTCTGAGGCTCGACGTTCTTGGCCTGTGCAAGCTGGGCTATCGACCGGCCGCCCTTCAGCCCGGCGACCAATTCCTTCGGGGTGACACCGATGGCTTTGGCCGATGTCTTGACGACACCCCGGCGCAGAGCCTTGCGGAATGCGCGAGCGCGGCGGCTTTTGTGCTCGGCACGGAACTGCTTCGCCGTGTCCTTGATGGACCGCTTCACCGCTGCGGCCTGTTCCTTCGTGATGATGCCCTTCTCGACCACGTCGGCGAGCGCCTTGTCGAGCAACTCGCCGGCGACACGGCCACGCGACCCCGCCTTCACTTTGCCGAAGCTCGGATCTGCAGCCGGGGACGACGTACTCGTCGACTTGGCGGAAACCAGTTGGAGGGGGTTGACGGCCGCCACAGCCAGACCGCCTACGGCGACTGCGGTGACAAGGGCGACCGTGGCGATCAACTTGCGCATGGGAACTCCTGAGTGTGTGGACCTGATTCAGGTATCACCATGCAGGACACATGTGAGCATCATGTGAGCCGATTGCCCGGATCGGTGACTTTCGACGCGAACATCCTTCGCAGCATCTGGCCCCACACGTGGTGCGCGCTGGCGCAACAGGAGCCGGCATGCGAACGTGCCGGCTCGCTCGGACGTTCGGGATCAGGCCAGCTTGCTGCAGACCGTCTCGGTGATCATGCGGGTCACGAGGTAGGGATCCATGTTGGCGTTCGGTCGCCGGTCTTCGATGTAGCCCTTCTTGTCCACCGCGACCTGCCAGGGGATCCGCACGGATGCGCCACGATTCGACACGCCGTAGCTGAACTCGGTCCACGGTGCCGTCTCGTGTGAACCGGTCAGCCGATCCTCGATGCCCGCCCCGTAGTACTTCACATGCTCCTCGGACTTCTCGCCGAGCGCCTCGCATGCCGCGATGATCGGTTCGTAGCTCTCGCGCATCGCCTTGGTCGAGAAGTTCGTATGGGCGCCGGCGCCGTTCCAGTCACCCTTGACCGGCTTGGGGTCGAGCGTGGCCGAGATGTCGAACTCCTCAGCTACCCGATACAGCAGCCAACGGGCCAGCCACATCTGGTCGGACACCTCGAGCGGCGGTAGCGGGCCGACCTGGAACTCCCACTGGCCGGGCATGACCTCGGCGTTGATCCCCGACAGGCCGAGCCCGGCGTCGAGGCACGCCTCGAGGTGAGCCTCGACCACATCGCGGCCGTAGACCTCGTCGGCACCGACGCCGCAGTAGTAGAAGCCCTGCGGGGCGGGAAACCCCCCGGCCGGGAACCCGAGCGGTCGGCCGTCCTTGAAGAACGTGTACTCCTGTTCGATGCCGAAGATCGGCTCTTGGTCGGCGTACTTCTCAGCTGTCTCTTGGCACAGCGCCCGAGTGTTGGTGGGGTGTGGGGACATGTCGGTGAGCAGCACCTCGGCCATCACCAGGACGTCGTCGGCCCCGCGGATCGGGTCCGGACAAGAGAACACGGGCCGCAGCACGCAGTCGGAGTTGGCGCCGGGCGCCTGGTTCGTGCTCGAGCCGTCGAAGCCCCAGATCGGCAGGTCATCACCGTCCTGCAGCACCCTTGTCTTGGACCGCAAGCGAGCCGTCGGCTCGGTCCCGTCGATCCAGATGTACTCGGCCTTGTACGTCACAGCATCTCCAGTTGTCTTCGCGTGATCGGGGCGCGTGTATAGCCCAGCGACTCTCGCAGCGGCGCTTTTCCCCGCGGTTTCCCAAACGTGAACGCTCTGTGAACGGACTTGGCCATCGTGAACGGATTGTGAACAGCCCGGCCCGCAGGTTGCCCTGCCTGCCGCCGGCCCGGACAATGACCGGGTGGAACGACAGATCGAGTACGTGCTGCGCACCGTTGAGGAACGGGGAGTGCGGCTGGTCAGGCTGTGGTTCACCGATGTGCTGGGTCAACTGAAGTCCTTTGCCATCTCGCCCGCCGAACTGGAGAACGCGTTCGAGGAAGGCATGCAGTTCGACGGTTCGGCGATCGACGGGTTCAGCCGTATCCAGGAGAGCGACGTGCTGGCTCTCCCCGATCCGAACACGTTCGAGTTGTTGCCGTGGTCCGAAAAGGATGCCACGTCGGCCCGCATGTTCTGCGACATCGCCGCGCTCGACGGGTCCCCGTTCCAGGGCGATCCCCGCCAGGTGCTCCGCCGGAACCTGGACAAGGCACGGGAGCAGGGCTACTCGTTCTTCGTCGCCCCGGAGATGGAGTTCTTCTACTTCGAGTCAGGCGACCCGAGCCTCCCGCTCAAGCCATTGGACTCCGGGTCCTATTTCGACCTCACGACTGCCGATGTGTCGAGCGACCTCCGGAAGCGAACCATCCACACGCTCGAGGCGATGGGGATCCCGGTGGAGTACTCGTTCCACGAGGACAGCCCGAGCCAGCACGAGATCGACCTGCGCTACACCGACGCCTTGTCCATGGCCGACAACGTCATGACGTTCAGGCTGGTCGTACGGGAGATCGCGATGGAGCAAGGCGTCTACGCCACGTTCATGCCCAAGCCGGTCGCAGGGGTGCAGGGCTCGGGCATGCACACGCACCTGTCACTCTTCGAGGGTGACGCGAACGCGTTCTACGAACCGTCAGACCCATACCAGCTGTCGAAGACCGGCCGGGCGTTCATCGCAGGTCTGCTGCACCACGCCCGGGAGCTGACCGCCATCACGAACCAGTTGGTCAACTCCTACAAGCGCCTCATCGTGGGAACGGAGGCACCGGCCCACGTCGCCTGGGCTCGCAACCATCGCTCCGCACTCGTTCGTGTCCCCGTGAGCAAGACCGGTAGGGATTCCGGGATCCGCCTGGAGTACCGCTCGCCCGACCCGGCCTGCAACCCCTACCTGGCCTTCTCGGTGATCCTGGCCGCAGGCCTGGAAGGCATCAGACAGGGCTACGAGCTGCCGGAGGAGGCCACTGCCAACCTGTTCGAGCTGAGCTCCGATGAGGGAGTCGCGGCCGGCGTCCCCGAGCTGCCACAGTCATTGTCCGACGCGCTGAACGCCATGGAGGAGTCGACCCTCGTGGCGGATGCGCTGGGCGAGCACATCTTCGAGTGGTTCCTCCGCAACAAACGCGCCGAGTGGAACGACTACAAGGCCCAGGTCACCCCATTCGAGCTTTCCCGCTACCTTCCGACCTGGTAGCCCGGTCACGTCATGGAACCTCTGCTGGTTCATCCCGACCCGCCGCCACCCGAGCTCGCGCAGGCGCTCGACCTGGGCGGCTACCCCTGGAAGGCCGTCGCCTCCGAGTCCGACATATTGGGTGCCGAGCCCGACGATGGATGGAGCGGAGCGATAGTGCTGGTGGACCGCGCCCCGGATGCGGCGTTCGCAGTGTGCCGGGCGGTGCGCAAGGCCGATGTGCCGCTCGAGCCGCTCCTCTTGCTCATAAGCGGTGCCCAGCTCAGCGCCCTCGACCTGCGTGACGAGCTGTTCGACGACTTCTGCCTCAACCCCTTCCATCCTCGCGAGCTCGAGGCCAGGCTTCGCCACCTGTTCTGGCGAGCCGGTTCGGGAAGTCGGCCCGACCTCGTCGAGTACGGAGGCCTCGTGCTGAACCTGGAGACCTACCAGGCGGCGATCGACGGCCGGCCACTCGATCTCACCTACATGGAGTACGAGCTCCTCAAGTTCCTCGCTCAACATCCCGGCAAGGTGTTCACCCGGGAGACCCTCCTCAGCCGCGTCTGGGGCTATGAGTACTACGGCGGGGCCCGGACCGTCGACGTGCACATCCGCCGCCTGCGAGCCAAGCTCGGCGAAGGACATGCCAGCCTCATCTCCACCGTTCGCTCGGTCGGTTACCGCTTCGGCCAGTCCCGCTGGGGCGTGTGAGCTCAGCGGTCAGGTGTTGAGCTCGACGAGCTCGCTGCCCTCGTTGGCCCGTTCGGCCTCGTCCTTCAACACGTAGCCGAGCGCCGCCGCGACGAGGGATCCGCTCATCAAAACGGTGACCGGCAGGACGACGACGAGGACGATGGCGATGATCACGGCTCCGACCA
>JBBSGQ010000015.1:0-19454 GCA_038253965.1 Acidimicrobiales bacterium
CGTCGGGAGGACGCAGACGCTTTGCAGGCGGCCGGACTGCGCGTGCATTCCTGTTCGCCCCGGTCGGTGTCTGAGGTCGCTGCGGTCTTGGGCGCCTTGGCTACCGCAGTCGGCCTGAAGCCACCGTTGCCGAGCGAGACCCGTGCCTCCGGTGAAGCAGTGCGCCCGCTCGGGCTGAGAGCGTTCGTGCCGATCTGGCGGCGTCCGTGGATGAGCATGGCGGGCGACACGTATGGGTCTTCGCTGCTCGCTTCCATCGGAGTGTCCAACGTGTTCGCCGACCACAGTGACCGCTACCCCGAGATCGATCTCGCGGCCGCAGCATCGCATCGGCCTGACCTCGTGCTCGCGCCGAGCGAGCCTTATCCGTTCGGCGAACGCCACAGAGCTGAGCTTTCGACCGTGGCACCGGTCGTGTTCGTCGACGGTCGAGACCTCTTCTGGTGGGGCGTGCGCACCAGGGATGCCATCCGCAGACTGCACGAACGCTTCGAGGCGATCAGCTGAGCCGGTGCGCGCCAGGACCAGCCCGCACTGTCCATCCATCGGAGAGGACGCCAGGCTCGGTCAAGGCCACGACGCACCCACCGAAACCGCCGCCGGTCATGCGGGCACCATGGATGCCTGGCGTTGTGGTCAGCCGCCTCACTAGCGCGTCGACAGTCGGCGTCGATACGGAGAAGTCAGTGGTCAGACTGGCATGGCTCTCACCCATGAGCCGGCCGGCCGTCGCCATGTCGCCGCTGCTCAGTGCCGCAGCGAACGATCTGACCCGACAGTTCTCGGTCACCACGTGGCATGCCCGCCGGCGCAGAACGGGGTCCGCGATGCCGTGGACCTCAGTCGAGTCCTGCAGGAGCCGGAGGGGACCGACGATCGCCTCGGCCGCTTCACACTCGCGCCGCCGGTCGGCGTAGCCCGACTGCGCTAGGCGGCGCGGCTGACCGGAGTGGATCACGACCACGTCGACGTTCTCCGGCAAGGGGACAGGCGTGACGGCGAGCGAGTGGCAGTCGAGGAGCAACGCATGGCCCGGGACACCAGAGGCCGACGTGAGCTGGTCCATGATGCCGCAGGGCACGCCGGACGCGCGCTGCTCGGCTCTCTGGCAGAGCGTGGACAGGGCTGATGGGTCAGCCGTCGCCCCGAGCGCGAGGGCGACTGCGAGCTCGAGCGCCGCACTCGAAGACAGTCCAGCGCCGACCGGGATGGTGGTTGAGACGGTGCCGGTGAAGCCGACGGTCGGGGCCAGTTCGGCCACGACGCCAGCCACGTACCGGGCCCACGCCGGTTCGACCAAGGCGGGCTCGGTGATGTCGAGCGGCATCGTCGCTGGCGCGGGTTCGTCAAGGGACCGGAGCTCCACCCTGTCGCCGCCGATCTCGCCGGTCACCGTGGTGACCAGGTCGATCGCCATCGGCAGCGCCAGCCCACCCGTGTAATCGGTGTGGTCACCCATCAGGTTCACCCGTCCCGGAGCGACAGCGGTGACCGTCATGGACAGGTCAACGCTCGGCGGAGGTGACTGGGTCGGCCGCCATCAGGCCCGCCGAAGCGCTTCGGCGGCTGCCTCGGGCTCGACCGGGTTGATGAACACACCGCTGCCGAGCTCGCCGCCGGCCACGAATCGCATGACACCCTCTGCGCGCCAGGGTGCCGCGATCTCCAGGTGCAGCCAGGCTTGGGGCCATCGGCCGCCATCGGTCGGACGTTGGTGGAACCAGAACATGTACGGCTGCGGCGGATCGAAGAGCCGGTCGAGCCGGCCCAAGACGTCGACCAGCACCGCGGCGAGCTCATTGCGTTCGTTGTCGCCGAGCGAGGCCAGGTCAGGGCGCTGCTCGAGTGGCGCGACCCGCATGCCGTGGGGATGGATGGATGCTCGCGGCACCCAGGCGCGCCAACCGTTGCGCTCGACGACCACGCGGTCGCCGTCCAGATCGTCCTCCAGCAGCCGGTGGCCGGCAGCCAGCCGAGCCAGCTCCCGTGCCGGTGACGGCGGGACGGCCGGGAAGGCGAAGATCTGGCCGTGCGGGTGGCTTATGGTGGCGCCGACCTCGGGACCGTGGTTCTCGAACACCAGCACGTAGGCGATGTCCTCCCGTGCCCCGAGTGCCGCCGTCCGAGCGGCCCAGAGATCGATCACCTTGCGGGTCTGACCAGCCCCCAGGCTGGCGAGGGTCTCGCCATGGTGCGGCGCGTACAGGATCACCTCGCCGCGGTCGGCCGGGAAGGACGGCCAGCGGTTCACGAACGCTTTCGTGTCGTAAGGCTCGGGCGCTTCAGCTCCGCCGACGCAGAACGGGCAGCCGCCACTCGGCAGGTTGGGGCGCGACTGTCGCGATCGGACGACCTGCACGCGAGCACCGGTCAGTGGATCGATCCGCAGATCACGTTCGTCGGGCTCGCTCATCGGCGCGTCATCCTGGTGGTGGACCACATCGACTCGGTTCCCGGCGGCCGGGCGCCGTTGAGCGCTCGCCACTGCGTGGCGAGGAACGAAAGCGAACCGAGCTGATGGTTCGCTCACACCCGGGAGAGAACGGAGCGGTCACCTTGGCGAAGACCGTGGATGAGTCTCCGGTAGGTGCCCGCCGAGTCGTCGCCCATCGAGTCGGTCTCGAGCCACTGAACTCCCCGGCCACGGTCGACGCCGTAGAGCCCGAAGCGGGGTTCATAGCGCCCCCAGTCGTAGTTGTCCGCGAGGGACCAGTGGTAGTAGCTGCTGATCGGCAGCCCGTTCTCGATCATGTCGGCCATCGAGGCCAGGTGGGCCCGCAGGTACCGAGGCCGGGTCCAGCCGTCGCTGCGCTGGTATGACCGGCCGCTTCGGACCCGGTTGCAGAGGCCGTTCTCCACGATCCACAGCTGCCGTCCAGGGGCGACTTTCGTCCGGTCGTCAAAGCTCTGCCATCACTCCGGCCAGGGCTTCGAGCCCCTCGAGCTCCCATGGCGCCCGAAGCGCGATGTTGACCTGGTCGGCGCCCGCCTCGACGTAGTGGGCGATCCCGTCCACCAAGGCTTGACCCGATCCGAGCAGCACACCTGGCCGTACGAACTCGGCGATCGCCCCGAACTGGCGACGCAGCGCGTCGTCATCGAGAGCGAGTCCGACGTTCACCGTGCAGCGGACTTCTGCGGGGTCTCGGCCCACGTCGGCGCAGTGGTCGCGCAGAACCTCACGCTTGCGCGCGAAGTCCGTAGGCGAGATGAACGGCACGTTCCAACCATCGGCCCAGCGCGCCGCGATGCGAAGTGTGCGCTTCTCGCCGCCGCCGCCGATCCAGATCGGAAGCTCGGCCTGCACCGGCCTCGGGTCGCAGCGGGCGTCGGTCATATTGAAGTGACGGCCCTCGAACGTGGTGCTCTCGTTTCGGAGCAGGCTGCGAACACATTGCACAGCCTCCTCGAGCAGGTCGAGTCGCGCCCCGGCTGAGGGAAAGGCGATCCCGTAGGCCCGGTACTCGTTTTCTGCCCATCCCGCTCCCATCCCGAGATCAGCTCGGCCGCCGGACAGGTGGTCGATGGTGGCGAGAGCGTTGGCCAGCACCGCCGGATGGCGGTAGCCGGCGCAGTAGACGAGCGAGCCACAGCGGACGCGCTCCGTCGCGCAGGCCAGAGCGGCATGCGACGCCACCGCCTCCAGGCAGTTCGAGCCGCTGGCGTCGGCGGCGTAGAAGTGGTCCCAGATGGAGATCCAGTCGAACCCCAGGTCCTCGATGTGCGACCACAGGGCGCGCAGCTCTTGGACTGTCGTGTTCTGAAGACCGGTATGGACACCGAACTGGACGGTCATGGGTGGCGACCGTAGCGCTAGGAGCGGAGCGCTCTCCTTGACCCACGGGTCAGGCTGCGGCGACGATGGCGTATGGCCTCCACTGCAGGGACGATCAAAGCCAACGGAAACGACATCTGCTACCAGGAGTTCGGCGATGCGAACGACCCGCCGCTGCTGCTGATCATGGGTCTCGGCGCGCAGATGATCAGCTGGGACGATGACCTCTGTCAGAGTCTGGCCGGTCGAGGCTTCCGGGTGATCCGCTTCGACAACCGCGACGTCGGCCAGTCCACGTGGTGGGACACGCCCGAGTTGGATCTGATGGGCACCTTGATGAGGGCATTGGCCGGCCAGCCGATCACCGCGCCCTACCTGCTGTCCGACATGGCCGCCGACGCTGCCGGTCTGCTCGACGCGCTCGAGATCGACGCAGCCCACATAGTCGGCGCCTCGATGGGCGGCATGATCGCGCAGACGCTTGCCATCGAACATCCGGAGCGGGTGCTGACGTTGACGTCGATCATGTCGACGACGGGTGATCCCGATGTCGGACAGCCCGACCCCGACATGCTCGCGATCCTGATGCGGCCCACGCCCCACGGTCGAGACGCGGCCATCGAGCAGGCGGTCAGCGGTAGCCGGGCGATATCCAGCCCGGAGCACTTCGACGAGGAGCGAACCCGCGCGCGTGCTGCGCTCGCTCATGACCGGGGCTTCAACCCGGTAGGGGTCGGCCGCCAGATGCTGGCCATCGTTGCGTCCGGGTCGCGCAGCCGGGGTCTCGCCGAGCTCGACATCCCGACTCTGGTGATCCACGGTCGTGGCGATCATCTGGTCGGTCTGTCCGGCGGCGAGCGCACGGCTGCTCTCATTCCGGGCGCCGAGCTGCTGGTCATCGACGACATGGGCCACGATCTGCCGCCCGCGCACTGGTCCCAGGTCATCGAGCGCATCACCACGCTGGCCTCGCGCGCCCCAGTCGCCTGACACCGCCCGACCGGCAGGATCATCCGACCCGACGAGCAGGGAGAAGCCAACGTGGGCCCACTGGCCGGAGTGAAGGTACTGGAGCTGGCCGGGATCGGCCCAGGCCCCTTCTGCGCGATGTTGCTCGCCGATCTCGGCGCTGACGTCGTGCGCATCGATCGGGTGAAGGACGTCATGGGCGGTGACCCTTCGACGCCGCCCGCCGACGTGCTCAATCGCGGACGACGCTCGATCGGGGTGGACCTCAAGCAACCCGACGGGGTTACCACAGTGCTGGACATGGTCGAGCAGGCCGACGCGCTCATCGAGGGCTTCCGCCCGGGAGTGATGGAGCGGCTCGGTCTCGGTCCGGACATCTGCCTGGCCCGCAACCCCAAGCTCGTCTATGGACGGATGACCGGCTGGGGTCAGGACGGCCCATACGCCCACAGCGCGGGACACGACATCAACTACATAGCTCTCGCCGGCGCGCTGGAGCCGATCGGTCGGCGCGGCGAGGCACCGGTGCCGCCGCTCAACCTCGTCGGTGACTTCGGTGGCGGCGGCATGCTGCTCGCCCTCGGGATCAGCGCGGCGCTTGTCGAAGCGGCACGGTCGGGCGAAGGTCAGGTGGTCGACGCGGCGATGGTCGACGGGTCAGCAGTGCTCACGACGATGTTCCACGCCTTCCGGGCCATGGGCATTTGGGAGGACGCTCGGGGAACGAACCTGCTCGACACCGGTGCCCACTTCTACGACGTGTACGAGACGGCTGATGGACTGTATGTGTCGATCGGCGCGATCGAGCCGCAGTTCTACGCCGAGCTGCTGAAGCACACAGGCTTGGCCGACGAAGACCTGCCTTGGCAGCACGACAAGGTGCAGTGGCCGGCGATGAAGGAACGCCTAGCGGAGATCTTCCGTCGCAAGTCACGCGACGAGTGGTGCAAGATCATGGAAGGTACCGACGTCTGCTTCGCACCGGTGCTATCGCTCGCTGAGGCGCCGGACCATCCTCACAACCTTCACCGCCGGACGTTCACCGAGATCGCCGGCGTGATCCAGCCTTCGCCGGCGCCGCGCTTCAGCCGGACACCAGGCGAGATCCAGTCCCCACCGGCCCACGCCGGTCAGCACACAGACGAGGTCTTGGCCGCCTGGGGAGTCACCGCCGACCGCGTGGCCGACCTGCGGGCGGCGGGGGCGATCGCCTGAGCGCCTCGGTTCAGCTTCCTGCTTGCGTTGCCGCCCAGCTGTCGGGGTCCGTGCGCCACACCCATTCGATGCCTTCTTCGCCGGGCGCCTCGATCTCATCGGCGTGTTCCTCGATGAAGTCGAAGCCGAGGCGGCGGGGAACAGCCGCGCTGGCCAGATTGGCGCGGTCATGGTGGATCTCCACCCGATCGATGCCGTCGAGGCTGAGCGCGACGGTGGTGAGGAGTCGGGCGGCGGCGGTGGCCACTCCGCAACCGACGCGGTCAACCCGTACCCAGTAACCGATCTCCAAGCCGCCCGGCCCGACTCGGGGATGCAAGCCCGAGCCGCCGATGATCGTGCGTTCGTCATCGGCGGCGGTCACCGCGTAGACGAACTCGTCGCCGGCATCCCACAGCTCGAACCAGCGGGTGATGAGACCCTCCTTGGCCGTCACCGGAGCTGGCTCGTCGGCCGCCCAGGCCATCCATGGGCGGAGGTGTTCGACGCTGACGGCGACAGCTTCCCGCAGGGCGTCAGCGTCGGACAGTTCGTAGCGGCGAACGACGATCCGTCCGTCGGTCACCGACGTCGGTGGCGAGATCGGCATCGCCGAAGGCTTGCCGCAGTCACCCTCGGGGTGCAATCGAGCCTGCGGACTCTGAACGTGCGCGTTGGCGAGGACCGTCGATGTTGCCCGCTAGCGTCGTCGTCAATGGGCACGTTGGTCTGCTTGCACGCGCACCCCGACGATGAGTCGATCCTGACCGCCGGGACGATGGCACGGGCGGCCGCTGAGGGCCACCGGGTCGTGTTGGTGGTGGCCACGCGTGGCGAGCTCGGCGAGCCGGTGCCAGGTGTGCTCGCTGAGGGCGAGCAGCTCGGCGTGCGCCGTTCTGCTGAGGTGCACGCCGCGGCCGAGACGCTCGGGGTGCAGCGGGTGGAGTTCCTTGGCTACGTGGATTCGGGGATGATGGGCGAGCCGACCAACGACGCGCCTTATTGCTTCTGGCAGGCCGACGTCGAACAGGCGGCGCATCGCTTGGCCGCCATCCTCGACGAGGAGCAGCCCGACGTCCTCACGATCTACGACGACGATGGAGGGTATGGCCATCCCGACCACATCCAGGTGCACCGGGTCGGCCGACGGGCGGGTGAGCTGGCCGGAGTGCCCCAGGTGGTGCAGGCAACCCTGAACCGTGACGCGCTATCGAGGCAGATGGCGGCCGCCCGGACCACGGAGATGCCGGAAGGCGTCGAGATACCCGACGTCAGCGACGACTCCACCTTCGGCAAATCGGAATCGGTGATCACCCACTTCGTCGATGTCACCAGCGAACTGGCCAGCAAGCGGCGATCGATACGGGCCCATCCCAGTCAGGTGGACGCCACGCATTTCCTGCTGGCCATGCCTGACCAGGCATTCGCCGCGGGTTTCGGCACCGAGTGGTACGTCCTCGATGACGTGAGCGTCGGGCGAGATGATGGCCCGATGGCCGGACTGTTCCAACCGATGCCTTGAGCCGACAGGCCGCGCTGAACATGCGACTCCATCTCATCCGTCACGGTCGGGCTGCCGCCGGCTGGGAAGATGACCCGGACCCGGGCTTGGACGCGGTCGGCCGCGAGCAGGCTGCCGAGCTCGCAGAAGATCTTGCGACCCTCGGCCCACTCCGCATCCTCACATCTCCGCTCAAGCGAGCGCGCGAGACCGCAATGCCGTTGGCAGCGCGTTGGCGCACCGAACCGGTGGTCGAGCCAGCGGTTGGCGAGGTTCCGTCGCCGACCGCTGACCTCGGCGAGCGGTCCGCGTGGCTGCGCAGCTCACTGCGTAGCAACTGGGCCGATCTCGGCCCAGCCGTGACCGCGTGGCGCTCCCGGCTGATCGCCACACTGGCCGCCGTGCCCGCTGAGACGGTGGTGTTCACCCACTTCGTGGCGATCAATGCAATGGTCGGCGCGTGCTCCGGCGACGAGGCGCTGATCCTGTGCGCACCCGCCAATGCCTCGCTGACCGTGATCGACGTCGAGGCCGAGAAGCTGTCGCTGGTGCGACTGGGCAGACAGGCTGACCGCGATGTCGGATGACCCTGAGACAGGTCGAGCCGATGGGGCGAGGCCGTGCCCCGAGCGGCCCGACGACCGGAGGTCGCAGAGCGGACGACACGGCGCATTTCTTCTCGGCGTGGATGAACTGACGAGGACCCATGACTGACACCTGGACCCATACGGGCTACGCCCAGCAACTCCTCTTCGGTGCTGGCGTGGTGCAACGTCTGCCGGAGGTGCTGCGCCAGCTCGGGCTCAGGCGTGTGCTGCTCGTGACGACCGAGGGTCGTGCCAGCTCCCACGATGGCGCGACTGTGCAACACCTGCTGGGCCGTTCGTTGGCCTCGACCTTTGCCGGCGTGCGATCCCACGTGCCGGCTCCGACCGTCCAGGATGCGGTGCGCCAAGCCCGTCGGGATGCGGTCGATGCCGTCGTGTCGTTCGGTGGCGGCTCGTGCGCCGATCTCGGCAAGGCCGTGTCCTGGTTCACCGAACAGGCCCAAGGCACGCCCGGTGGGTCCTGGGCCGACCGGCCGGTTCTGCCACACCTGTCCATCCCGACCACCTACTCGGGTGCCGAGCTCACTCCGTTCTTCGGCATGACCGATCCCGCCACGGGTCAGAAGAGCGGTGCTGGGGGCCCGACCACGGCGCCGCTCGCGGCGATCTACGACCCGGGCCTGACATTGTCCACGCCGGCGCGCGTGAGCGCCGAGACGGGCATGAACGCCCTCGCCCACTGCGTGGAGGTCGCCTGGTCACCGACGAGGACACCCGAGGCGGAAGCGATCGCCCTCGCCGGCGCGGCCCGAGTCGTCGCCGCTCTGCCCCGTGTGGTCGCTGCGCCCGACGACCTCGCGTCCCGCACCGACATGCTGGCCGCTGCTGCGCTGGCCGGACGATGTCTGCAGAACGCGAGCATGGGTGTGCACCACGGTCTGGCGCAGTTGGTCGGTGGGCGGACGGGGATCTCCCACGGTCTAGCCAACGCGGTGATCCTCGCCCATGCGGTGCGCTTCAACGCCGAGGTGGTGCCGGCCGAGGTGCGACGCATCGGTGAGGCGATCGGCGCCCCCGATGACCCGGCCGGTTCGATAGCAGCCTTGGTCGCGCAGCTTGGTCTGCCGAGCCACCTGTCAGAGGCGGGGGTCACCGAGGAGGATCTCGACGCCGTGGCCGCCTCGTCCGGATCGAACTATTCGGTTGGAGCCAACCCGCGTGCGGTGACCGAGGCCGACGCTCGGGCGATCCTTTCTGAGGCGATGTGAGGGCGCGCTACGGTCAGGTCGACAAATCGCTCGAGCCAGGGGAGTCGACATGCCCGTCAGACACAAGCGCTTGGTCGCGCCAGTCGCCGCTCTGGCAGGCGCGCTCGTCATGGTCACAGCCATGTCGGTCGGGATGCCAGCCGGTTCCTCGGCCATGTCGAGCAAGCGCCACGACAACCACGACCACCAGGCGCGCGACGTCGACCGCCGCGTGCGACTCAACGAGATCCAGGTAATCGGATCCCACAACAGCTACCACCAGTTGCCTCCCGAGCCGGAGGTCACGCTGCGTCGTAGCTTCATAGACGGCGCAGAGGACCAGCTCGAGTACCGCCACGCGCCCCTGCCTGATCAGTTCCAGTCGCAGAAGGTTCGTCAGATCGAGCTCGACGCGTTCCTCGACCCGGCAGGCGGCAAGTACGCCACTCCGCTGATCCGTGCCGTCACCAATGGTGGCCCATATGACCCGCTGATGGACCAGCCGGGCATCAAGGTGCTCCACATCCAAGATGTCGACTACCACTCGAGCTGCCTCACGCTGAAGATCTGCCTGCAACAGGTCAAGGATTGGTCCGATGCGCACCCGTCGCACGTGCCGATCGCCATCTTGCTGGAGCTGAAGGACGATCCGCTGGCGTTCGGCGACCTCAAGTTCGTCACGCCGGACCCGTGGACGGCCGCAGCCATGGACACACTGGACAGTGAGATCCGCTCGGTCTTCCGGCCCACGGACCTGATCACCCCTGACGACGTCCGGGGCCACCGGCGGACCCTCGAAGACGCGGTTCTCCACAAGGGTTGGCCAACGCTCGACCGGAGTCGGGGCAAGGTCATGTTCCTCATGGACAACGCCGGGGCGAAGCGCGCTGCGTACGTGCAAGGCCGCCCGAACCTCGAGGGCCGCGTGCTCTTCACCAACTCCAAACCGGGTCAGCCGGACGCGGCCTTTGTGGAACGCAACGACGCCAAGGGTTCGGGCGCAGAGATCCGCTCACTCGTCGAGCGGGGCTACGTGGTGCGGTCGCGCGCCGACGCCGACACCGTCGAGGCCCGCCGCAACGACACGTCGACCCGTGACGCCGCTCTGGCCAGTGGGGCTCAGTGGGTCAGCACCGACTACCCGGTGCCCAACTACCTCGTCGACTTCGACACGACCTACTACGCCGAGATCCCGGGGGGCACTGTCGCCCGGTGCAACCCGGTGAACGGGCCGAGGAGGTGCGTCAGCGCGCTGCTCGAAGTGGATCGACACGAGCATCGCCACGCCGATTCCCGGTGAACGCAGGCCGCTGCTGCCCACCTCGCTCGATCTCCTGGCTGCGCCTCTGACTGGCCAGTCGATCAGTCGGCGAGGGAGCATGGTCGGATGTCGATCATCATCGTCAATGCGATAACCGTGCCCGAGGGAAGCGGTGATGAGCTCGCCAAACGGTTCGCCGCCCGAGCCGGAGCGGTCGACGACCAGGACGGCTTCGAGGGCTTCGAGCTGCTTCAGCCCACCGATGATCGCAACGTGTGGCTGGTCCAGACCCGATGGCGCGATCAGGAGGCGTTCCAGGCGTGGATGAGCTCGTCGTCGTTCGCTCAGGGCCACCGGTCCGACCAGGAGCGCAAGGGCGCAGAGGCCCCGCCCCCGGTCTCGGTGCACAGCGAGCTCTGGACGTTCAAGATCGCCGGCGGCTCCGCCGGCCACGAGTCCTGAGTCGGTCGCCACGAGCTGGCGTAGGCATCAGCCATCGACGGCGACGCCCGGCAAGCCGATAGAGTGCTGCGAAGTTCTGACAAGGAGTTGGGCACCATGAAACGGATCCTTCCGGTCGAGGAGCTGGCGCGCGATGAGCGCTTCGAGCGCATCAACATCGAGGACACGGTCTTCGATCCGCGCAATGCCACGGTCCGTCAGCAGAAGCGCAAGCCGTTCACTGCGCAGACCTATGAGGCACCTGATGCCGCCCGTCAACTCATGCACGGCATCTTCGTGGGCGAGATCCAGGCGCTCGAGGGCGCCGGCCGCACCTGCTGGGACTTCGACACGGGCACTGGCCGGGAGGACGTGCCGTTCGAGATGAAGCTCGACATGGCGCGCCAATGTTGGGACGAGGCCCGTCACGTCGAGATCTCCTGCAAGCTGGCCGAGCACATGGGTTCGGAGATCGGTGAGTTCGCCGAGCAGACGCTGCTGTACCAGGCCGCCTGCAACACCGACCCGGTACTTCGTCTGACCGGGGTGAACCGTGCACTCGAGGGCCTGGCCATCGACGTGTTCAGCACGATGCGAGATTTCGGTGACGCGGTCTCAGACCCGGTCCTGTACTTCTCCGAGGACTGGATGCTGGCTGACGAGGTCACCCACGTGAAGATGGGCTCGGACTGGCTGCGCCGCCTCACGGCCAAGGACCCTGAACGCCAGAAGGCGGCGCTCGACTTCCAGCGCACCGTCGACAAGCTGTTCAGCTTCGGTGGCTTCCGCGGCGAAGAGGAGGAGAACCCGGTGCACCTCGCCCGGAAGTTCCGATCGCTCGCCGGCTTCAGCGACGACGAGATCAGCGACCTCGTCGATACCGCAGCCGAGGCCTATCAGGAGGCCCAGGCGGCGCAGGAGATGGTCAGTGCCGCCGCAGCCGGCGAGCGGGACTGACCCGCCCTGCCGGCACTCATCCTGCGCGACATCCACGTCGGATGGGCATGGTTCGTCGTCATCGGTAATGGGCTCGCCGGGCTCTGGGCGCTCGGCGCGCACAAGGCCCCAGCGCTGCGCACCCGCGCTCTGTGGTGGTTCACCGGCATCGTCGAGGTCGCCATCTTCGTGCAGGTCGCGCTCGGCGTCGCCCTGGTATCCGGCCAGAAGCTCGAACCCGTGCAGTTCCACATGTTCTACGGCTTCGTTGCCATCATCTCCGTCGCCATCATCTACAGCTACCGGGCGCAACTCGTGAAGCAGCGCTACTTGCTGTATGGCTTCGGCGGTCTGTTCCTGATGGGACTCGGCATCCGGGCGATGCTCGTCGGAGCCCGCTGAATCTCGGGCCGCTACGATCCGTTGCGCGTTGTGCCGCCACCCCGGAAGGACTCTCGTGACTGTCAGCGCATACATCCTGATCCAGACCGAGGTCGGCAAGGCTGCCGAGGTCGCCACTGAGGTCCGTGAGATCCCAGGGGTCATCGAGGCTGACGACGTCACCGGGCCCTACGACGTGATCGTGCGCGTCGAGGCGGACACGATGGATGACCTCGGAAAGCTGGTGGTCAGCCGCGTGCAGATGATCGACGGGATCACCAAGACCACGACGATGCCGGTCGTGCACCTCTGACGACTGCAGGTTCTCTGCCGGAATGACGCGAGCCCGAGCGCCTTGGAATTTGGGTCGATCGACCGCGCATGAAGCTGTCAAACGCCCCAATTCGGATCGAGACGTCGGTCAGTTGACCAGGCGCTTCTCGAGCTCCCGCAGTTCGTCTGCCAGCTCGTCGGGGAGATGCTCGCCCAGGAACTTGTAGTGCGCCTCGATCAACTCGATCTCTTGGCGCCACGCCTCGGGATCCACCTCGAGCAGTTGAGCGATCGTCGCCTCTTTGACGTCGAGGCCCTCGGTGTCTAGCGCCTCGGCCGTGGGCAGCCGGCCAATTGGCGTGTCGACCGCATCGGCTGTTCCGGCGACGCGTTCGAGCACCCACTTGAGCACCCTGCTGTTCTCACCGAAGCCCGGCCAGAGGAACGATCCGTCCTCTCCCTTGCGGAACCAGTTGACCCAGAAGAGTTTCGGGAGCTTGTCGGCGCCTGTGGCGTCGCCGATGTCGAGCCAATGGGCCATGTAGTCGCCGGCGTTGTAACCCATGAACGGCAGCATGGCGAACGGGTCGAAGCGGACCTCGCCGATCGTTCCAGCGGCGGCGGCGGTCTTCTCGGAGCTCATGATCGAGCCGAGGAACGTACCTTGCTGCCAGTCGTAAGCCTCGGTGACGAGCGGTACGTTGGTTGCCCGGCGGCCACCGAACAAGATGGCCGAGATCGGCACACCGGCGGGGTCCTCCCACTCCGGTGCGATCGATGGGCACTGCTCGGCAGGAGCGGTGAAGCGGGCGTTGGGGTGCGCTGCGGGAGTACCCGACTCAGGCGTCCAGTCGTTGCCCTTCCAATCGATCAGGTGAGCGGGAACATCCTCGGTGAGCCCTTCCCACCAGATGTCGCCCTCGTCGGTCCTGGCCACGTTGGTGAAGATGCAGTTGGCGTGGAGGGTCTTGAGCGCGTTCGGGTTCGTGCGCTCGCCGGTGCCGGGAGCGACCCCGAAGAACCCTGCCTCCGGGTTGATGGCGTGCAATCGGCCGTCATCGCTGAACTTCATCCATGCGATGTCGTCACCGACGGTTTCGACCTTCCAGCCGGGCAGCGTGGGGATGAGCATCGCCATGTTCGTCTTGCCGCAGGCAGAAGGGAACGCCGCGGCGACGTAGCGCTTCTCGCCATTCGGCGGTGTGACCCCGATGATCAGCATGTGCTCGGCCATCCAGCCGTCGTCGCGGGCCATCGTCGAAGCGATGCGCAGGGCAAAGCACTTCTTGCCGAGGAGGGCGTTGCCGCCGTAGCCCGAGCCGTAGGACCAGATCTCCCGAGACTCGGGGAAGTGGACTATGTACTTGTTCTCCGCGTCGCACGGCCACGCAACATCGGGTCTGGCGGCGCCGGAAGCGTCGACCAGCGGGTATCCGACCGAGTGGAGGCACCGCACCCACTCGTTGTCGCCCAAGACGTCGAGCGCTGGCTGGCCCATGCGGGTCATGGTCCGCATGCTGGCCGCCACGTAGGCAGAATCCGTGAGCTGCACCCCGATGTGGGCGATGGGGGAGCCGAGCGGTCCCATCGAGAACGGCACCACGTACATGGTGCGTCCCTTCATCGCTGCCCTGTACAGGCCGAGGAGCTCGTCCTTCATGACTCGTGGCTCGCGCCAGTTGTTGGTTGGGCCGGCGTCGACCTCCCGCTCGGAGCAGATGAAGGTGCGATCCTCGACGCGAGCTACATCGGCGGGATCGGACAAGGCGAGGTAGCTGTTCGGGCGTTTGGCTTCGTTCAGGCGCTCGAACGTCCCGGCTTCGACAAGAGCCTGACAAAGCGCGTCGTACTCCTCGGCCGAGCCGTCGCACCAATGGACGGCGTCGGGTTGCAGGATCCCGGCCCATTCGGCTACCCAGTCCTCGAGCTTGCGATTGCGGGTGGTGGCAGTCATGACCTCTCCGACCTCGTTGTTCAGTTTGGGCAGGGACTGACGCCGTCAGGGGCGCGTCTCGGCCGGCGGAAACCCGGGCGTGCCCATGTCGACCTCGGACCCGAGGCGCAACCGGGTAGCTCGACCGTCACCGTCCAGGTCGAAGATCACCCTCTGGCCTTGGCGCAACATGCGGAAGACCGATCCGGTGAGCGCATCGCCGGCCAGGTCGTAGTCCGACCAGTCGGTATCGCACAAGATGACGCCGTCTCCTGTGCCGGGATCGTACGATCTGATCACGCCTTGCACCGAAGGAGCACCTCACCGTTTGCCTCGGCTGGGCTGGAGACTCTAAGCGGTCGCGGTCGGCCTCGCCAAAGCGGGAGGCTTCACCTTCGGGTCGGGTCGAAGCCATCCAATCGGGCAAATGGGGCGGAGGCACTCAGGCTTTGATGATCTTGCCGGCCTTGATGCAGCCGGTGCAGACGTCGACTCGCTTGGTCGACCCGTTGACCACCGCCCTCACGCGCTGGATGTTGGGGTTCCAGCGACGCTTGTTGCGCCGGTGCGAATGGCTGATGCTCATCCCGAAGGATGGGTGCTTGCCACACACCTGACATACCGCAGCCATGACGCGCGACCTCACAAGAATCTTCACGGACGGGTCAGTGATCCTACGGGGTGAGCTCGAGAACTCACAAACGTGCCCGGCCGCAGAGGCCATGTGCAGCGGTGAGGTCGGCCGCTGGTACGCGAAGTTGGTGCGCTGCTGTCGCTGCGGTCGGCCTGAGCGCACCGGCCTCGCCGCCGGTACTCCATCGTTCGAGCGCTGCCGCGGGGGCCGAAACGCGCCACGAGCAGCGACGCCGACCGCGATCTCTTCAGTCTCGGGGCCGATCGGTAGCATCGGCCGGGATGACGACGTTGGAGCGCCTGGGGGCGCCGGAGCTACGCGCCGTCGTGACGGCGTTCCGTGATCTGCTCCGGTCCCACCAGGAAGGGATCAACCGGCTGAACGTCTACCCGGTGCCCGATGGTGACACGGGCACGAACATGGCGCTCACCCTCGAGTCCGTGATGAAGGAGCTGAACGAGGCCGACCCGGCGATGGCTTCGACCTGCAAGGCGGTTAGCCACGGATCGCTGATGGGCGCACGGGGAAACTCGGGGGTGATCCTGTCTCAGATACTGCGCGGCATCAGCGAGGAGTTCGCTCGGGTCGACGCGGCCGACGCCGCCACAGTGGCTGCTGCGCTCACGTCTGCGACCAAGGGTGCATACGCCGCAGTCATGAAGCCGGTGGAAGGGACGATCCTCACAGTGGTGCGAGAGGCCTCCGAAGCGGCCGAGGCCGCAGCCGATGACGGGCACTCATTGGTCGACGTGCTCGACGCAGCGCGTACCGCTGGCAACGAGGCACTCGACCGGACACCCGAGCTGCTGGCGGTTCTGGCCGCTGCCGGCGTTGTCGACGCCGGCGGGGCAGGCCTGCTCCTCCTGCTCGATGCCATGCTGCACGTGGCGGCTGGTCGCCCGCTCCCGAAGCCGAGCGAGACTGCGGCGAAGGCCGACCGGGCCACTGTCGGGGTCGCGAACCGCACTGTCTCCCCAGGTGCCGCGGCCGGGATGCACGGCGACGACGATGTGTCGAACCTGCGCTACGAGGTGATGTACTTCCTGGAAGCCCCTGACGAGACGGTGCCGGCCTTCAAGGACGTCTGGGCTGGCATCGGCGACTCGATAGTGGTGGTCGGCAGCGACGGCATCTGGAACTGTCACATCCACACCGACGACATCGGAGGCGCGATCGAGGCTGCCCTCGACTGTGGTCGCCCGCGCGACATCAGGGTGACCGACCTCTTGGAGCAGGTGGAGGAAGAACGCTGGGTACGCGAGGGCTCCTCGGTCGAGGAACCTCAACGGCCGGTCGAACCGGTCACCACAGCTGTGGTCGCCATCGCCACCGGCGATGGCATCCGGCGGATCTTCCACTCACTCGGCGTGCAGTACGTGGTGACCGGCGGCCAGTCGATGAACCCGTCCACTGCCGAGATCCTCGAGGCGGTCGAGGCTGCACCCGGTGACCAGGTGGTGGTCCTGCCGAACAACAAGAACATCATCCCGGTGGCGGAACAGGTCGATGCCATGACCGCCAAGGACGTCCGGGTGGTACCGACCCGCGGCATCCCCGAGGGCTTCGCCGCATTGCTTCAGTACGACCCCGAGGCTGACGCTGACACCAACGCCGACGCCATGAGCGAGGCGGCAGACAATGTCGCCGCTGGTGAGGTGACCCGTGCCGTGCGGGACTCGATGTGCGAGGTCGGACCTATCGGCGAGGGCGACTTCCTCGGTATCGCCCGTCACGGCATCCGCGCCGTGGCCCGAACATCCGGCGAGGCGACGATCGGTCTCCTTGGCGACATCCTCCGCGACGAGCACGAGATTCTCACCCTGATCGAGGGCGACGGCGCCACTGCTGGCGACACGCGCCGCATCACTGAATGGCTGGCCGAGCACCACAGTCACGTCACCTGCGAGGTCCACCACGGCGGCCAGCCGCTCTACCCGTACTACCTCGGCGTCGAATGAATCGCCTGTTCTGTCGGGTGACGAGGAGTGCCAACTGTTCTCGACGCAATAGCAAGGACATGGCGCAGCTATTGCGTCGAGTTCGCGGCGGCGATCGACAGGTTTGTGGGTGACGTCACGTGACCGCACCGCCCATCACCTATGCCGAGTTGACGGCCAAGCCGTTGACCGAGATCGGGCCGCTGCGCACCAAGCCGAAGAAGGTCGACGCGCTCCGAGAGCTCGGCATCGAGACGGTTCTCGACCTGCTGACCACCTATCCCCGCCGGTACATCGACCGTAGCCACCAGGCATCCGTTCGCGATCTGCGTCCGGGTATGGAGGCCATGGTGATCGCCCGGGTGGTGCGCATCGCGTCCCGTCGCACCCGGGGCCGGCCACCCCGGACGCTCGTGACCGCAGATGTCACAGATGGAGCGGGGCACCTGCGGATCACGTTCTTCAACCAGGGCTGGCGGGAGCGACAGTTGCCGGCCGGCACCGAGGCGGTGTTCTTCGGCAAGGTCGACAGGTACCAGGGGCGGATGCAGATGACCAGCCCGCTCGTCGATCTGATCGGCGACAAGACCGGCCGCATAGTTGCGTTGTACCCCCAGAGCGAGAAGCTCCGAATCACCACTGTGGACATGAGCGCCTGGGTGGAGAGCGCGCTCGCCAAGTGTCGGGTGCGGGGTCTTGCCGAGCCCTTGCCCGAAGGCGTTCTCGACCGGTTCGGATTCGTCGATCGAACTCGCGCGATGTGGGGCATCCACGCCCCCGATTCGATGGCCGAGATGTCCGAGGCCCGGCGTCGGCTGGTCTTCGACGAGTTGTTGCGGGTGCAGTTGGCGCTCGTCTTGCGGAAGCGAGCGTTGGAGCGGACCGCCACGGGTATACGTCACGACACCTCATCGAAGCTCGTCGACCGGTTCCACAGCCGCCTGCCGTTTCCGCTCACCGCGGCGCAACATCGCACGATCGGCGAGATCACCGCCGATCTCGGCGGCCCTCACCCCATGCATCGCCTGCTGCAAGGCGACGTCGGTAGCGGGAAGACCGTGGTCGCGGTGAGCGCGCTGCTCACTGCGGTCCAGGGCGGCCACCAAGGCGCGCTGATGGCACCGACCGAGGTGCTGGCCGAGCAACACCACAGCGGCATACGACAGCTTCTCGAGGGCTTCGAGGTCCCGGCGAACGACGACGAGGACAGCCTGTTCGCCGGTCAGGGCATGGATCGCTCGCTGCGGATCGAGCTGCTCACCAACCGCACCACGCCGACCAAACGCACCAAACTCGCCGATGCGCTCCGTCGCGGCGACGTCGACATCCTCATCGGCACCCACGCGCTCATCGAGGGCGCGGTCGCCTTCCGTTCGTTGGGGGCGGTGGTGATCGATGAACAGCACCGTTTCGGCGTCGAGCAGCGCGCTGCGCTGCGTCAGAAGGGCGCCGCCGGTGCCACGCCGGACGTGCTGGTGATGACCGCGACTCCGATTCCGAGGACTGCGGCGATGACTGTCTACGGCGACCTCGACGTGTCGGTGCTCGACGAGATGCCGCCGGGGCGGACGCCCATCACGACGCGCTGGGTGCGTACCGCCGCCGAAGAGGTCGGCGACACGACCGCCACGTTGGCGTTGAGTGACTCCGAGGATGCGGTGTGGGTCAAAGTGCGGACCGAGGTCGAATGCGGCCGCCAGGCGTATGTGGTCTGCCCGTTGATCGAGGAGTCGGACAAGCTGCAGGTCCGCTCGGCGGAGGAGACGTTCGCCCGGTTGGAGACGACCGAGCTCGCCGGTTTGCGGCTGGGCCTGCTGCACGGCCGCATGTCGAGCGCAGACAAGGAGGCCACGATGGACAGCTTCCGCAGCGGAGCGTTGGACGTCCTGGTGTCCACGACCGTCATCGAAGTCGGAGTGGACGTCCCCAACGCCACCGTGATGGTGATCCTCGATGCCGACCGGTTCGGCATCGCTCAGCTCCACCAGCTGCGAGGACGCGTCGGGCGCGGAGGGGGCGAGTCATGGTGCTTCCTGGTCGGGGCGGGTCTCACGCCCGACGGCGAAAGACGTCTCGAGGCGATGGTGGCGAGCACCGACGGGTTCGAGCTGGCCGAGATCGACCTGGACCTGCGGGGAGAAGGCACGATCATGGGCGAGCGACAAAAGGGCCGCAATGACCTGAAGTTGGCGTCGCTGCGCCGGGACCGCGAGTGGGTTGCAAAGGCCCGGGAGCTGGCCTTCGAGCTCATCGACGCCGACCCCGATCTCTCCCGTCACCCCGTCCTGGCCGAGGAGGTGTTCGTCTTCCAGGACGACGAGGAAGCCGATTTCCTCCTCAAGTCGTAGTTGGATTGCGGTGACCTGCGAATTTACCTCGAGAGGGTGACTGACCTGCGGTTTCTCTGCGCGAAAGTGCTCATCA
>JBBSGQ010000016.1:0-19346 GCA_038253965.1 Acidimicrobiales bacterium
GAGATCCGCTCGCTCGGCAAAACCCTGGCCGCCTGGCGGACCGAGATCCTCGCCCACCACACCACAGGTGCATCCAACGGGCCGACCGAGGGCCTCAATCTGTGCGTGAAGAAGGTGAAGCGCTGCGGTCACGGCTTCCGCAACTTCGCCCACTACCGGCTCCGCGTACTGCTCCACGCCGGCGGCGTCACCTGGCCAAGCGGTCCCCACCCGCCCCGGCTACGAGAACGCTCTCCCCACTCAAACGCGTAGAGCCCCGTTAAGGCGCTACCGCGGGCGGAACCCGACCGGCAGCACCCGCAGAGCCCTCTCGGCCCTGCTGTCAGCGGCGTCGAACACCAGGTGATCGAGGAAGGACAGCAACGGGTGGTTGTTGAACACGACGTGCTTGCGGAACGCGTCGAGCGCACTCGGTGTCGCGATGAAGTTCTTGACTGACACCGCTGCGTCGTAGGAAAAGGCCCGGCTGCTCCTCACCCGTGCTCAGCTGATACACCCACATTCGTCGGCAACTGTCCGGGTCTGGGCTCAGCGACGCTTGACGACGAGGAAGCTGGTTTGGGTTCTCGTGCCCTTGTTGCCATTGGCGATGACTTTGTAGGTACCGGTCGGGTTGGCGAGCGAAGTCCGGTACCTCGTCGTGACGGCCCCGTCCGCTGACGCGATATGCGGCGGACCCCTGCGCTTGCCCGCCGGTGAGTCGATCTCGAACCTGATCACCTCCGATGGCTTCGACCCAATCAGGTTGAGTTCGAACCCTTGGGCGGGTTGGCCTTCGGAGGGTGTGACGATCAGCATGAGCGGCGGGTGAGTTGGGATCTTCAGGACCTGCCCTTCGGTGAGGCGGTCCGGGTCGGCGACGTGATTGACAAAGACGATGGCCGCGATCGAGACGCGGAACCGCTTCGCTATGGTCGTCAACCTGTCCCCTTTTTTCACCTGGTAGGTGATCAACGGGGCGCTTCTCGCGGTCTTGGGCTTCGTGGCGGTCTTCGGCTTCGTCCTGGTCTTGCGTGCGGTGGTGGTGGTCGTCCGCGCGGCCGCACCGCCGTGTCGTGCGCTGCGACGGGCCGAGCTGCTGCAGCCAACCAGAAGCACGGCGCAGGCAAGGGCAGCGGTCAGGGAACCCATCAATGCTTGCCGAGATGTCGTGGTCGACCCGTTCGCTGCCTGTCTCATCCGCACCATCCCCTCGATGAGCCCGTCACGACTGCCCCGCCCAGGATGGCACGCCACCGACACGGCGGGCAGGCACCGGCGGTCCCGCAACTCACCAAGAAGGTTGAACAGAGCATGTGGCTCCCGTCAGCGTCCCCCGAATGCTCCTGGCTAGGGATCTCTACCGAGGCCGCCCCGGAGCGCATCGACCTCCGCAGGTATCACCGCGCGTGAACTCACCGAGCCATCGTCCGCGACAGATCACCGTCTAGCTGCAGCTTCCGCGTGCCACGCCAGCGCGTCCAGCCGGTTGGTTAGTACACAACGCTTCTCGTTCCTCTTCGAGGACGAAGCGGTGGTCGTCGCTTTACGCGGATCTCACCTGCTACCCCCTACTCCGGGCTCAATTTTCGTTGTTGGCGTCCCGTGACGTTCCGGAGATCGGCGTAGTTGATCCGCTGTTGGCCCGGCCGGCGCTCGTGTCTGGCTAGCGCTGAGCGATGACCGGTGGGTCGCGCGCGAGGCGCCTGGGTGCGGCAAGCCGAGCAGAAGACGTTGCCCGAGCCAGGGCAGAGCGTCGGCGAATGCTTGGCCCCACACTCGGAATGAGTGGTGGCCACGCGTAAGCCGGAGTCGTGCGTGAACGCCAAGCTTGAGCGCTCGCCCGTAAAGGTGCTCGAGTGCTGTGGAGATCCCGCGATCGTTGAGGCCGACTTCAAACCAGGCGCTGAGCCGCCGTGGTCGCGAGAAATGTTCGAGCAAGCCGATCGGGTCATAGGACTTGGCGGCCTGCAGCCGCTGTCGACCGGTGCCCGCGAACAGCGTCGTCGCGCCTCCTCGGTGGGTTATGTGTTCCTCTCCTCCGATATCTAGGAACGTCGGAAACTCCGACGGATGGCGCAGAGCAATGTCAATGGCACATGTCCCTCCCTCGGAGAAACCGCCAATCGCCCATTGCCGGGCACGGCGACTGGGACGCAAGTAGGTGTTCACCCAACGCGGCACGTCGACCGTGAGGTAGGTCTCGACGTTGCCAGCGACGCCGTTGGTGCACTCAGAGTCCGCCATGAAGCTGCCGTTGATATCGGGCGAGACGAGGATCGGAGCCAGCCCGCCGTGCCTCTCGGCATAGTGGTCACTTGTGACGTCGGCGCTGGCCGAACGTGTCCAGTCTCGGGGGCCGCCCGGCGTGCCATGGAGAAGTTCGACCACCGGAAGAGGCATGTGGGGCCGGCCGAACCACGCCGGTGGAAGGTAGATCGTGGCCGGGCGCCCATGGAAATGCGAGACGATCCCAGGAATCGCCACCTCGACGACGGCGCCGTGCCTAGGCATCCGCAACCGCACTCCGCTCGTCTTGGACCCCATTGCCCGCACCGACGCCCAGCTTGCCTGGTCAGCCGCTCGCCAACCCCATAGAGATCCGAGGTTCGGTAGATAGGCGTAGTGGTTGTTGATCGAGGCGGCGACAAAGGACACGGCCACTAGCACCGAGAGGAACGCGCTCGCCCATCTCCACCAATGGTGTCGCCGACCGAAGCAAAAGATCGTGGTCAGGATCACGATGAACAGACCAGCGAGAAACGTGAGGAAACCGGGCCCCAAGATCCCGATGCGATCGAACGAATGCACTTGATTCCTCCGACGCCCAGAACTCGCAATTGAACCCGCCAGGATGCCTAATACACACCTGAGGCAAGATTACAAGCAGCCAAGGTGACAGCGACGGCGGTGCTGCAGATTCCTCGGCTGGGACCGGCCGTCTGGGAGGAACAGCCTGGAGCCGGTGGCCTGAGGGAGATCTTTCGCAACGCGTCTAGGTCGAGCGCCTTCTCGGCTCTACGATGCGCTTCAGGCGACCTTTCTCGCGCTCCAGCTCCGTGAGCCGCTCGCGCCGTCGGCCTTCATCCCACCGAACTTGGTCGCAGCGGCCGGCGCGTGATCTGGTCGGCCAGCACCGATCCACGCAACGATCCACTCCCGCCGCGCGTGATCCGGATCGACCAGCCCAGCCATAATCCAAGCGTGCCTCGGTATGGAGATTGCGGAGGTGGCGCCGCCGCCGCGGTACCGGGCGACGGCGACTCGCCGCAACCACGACCCTCGTTGGCACGCAATCCCGGTTCCTCTGCAGCGACCAGCACTGCACCGTGGGCACCGGTCGCCGTTGTTGCAGTGCCTTACTTGGTTTTGGTCATTCGGGAAGTCGGTCGGTTTCGCGCTGCCGGTGCCAGTGTCGCCGACTGGGCGGTCCTCGAGCTGGCTACTCGTTCGACCTTGCGCGGTCACCAACTCCTTGGGCCGTACTCGCGCTACGGCTGGCACCAGCCGGGACCTGCCCTCTTTTGGTGGTACGCGCCGTCGTACTGGCTGTCGGGAGAACGGCTGAGCGGCTTGGTAGTCAGCGCAGCGGTCTTCAACGGCGTCGGTCTCATCACTGTCGTCGTCGTGGTCGGCACTCGGGCGGGTCGAGCAGCGGCATGGGCTGCGGCGGCGTCTTGTCTGTGGTTCACCTGGTCCTACGGGATGTCCGACCTGCGCGACCCGTGGAACCCTTCTATGGCAGCGATGCCGGTCGCCCTGACCATTGTGTGGGCGGCCGCAGTCATTTCCGGGAGCGGCTGGGCGCTGGTAGCCCTGATAGGGGTGGCCTCGTTCGCGATGCAGGTCCATATCGGCACGGTGACGGTCATCGGCTCGGTTACCGCCGCTGCCCTCACCATCGTGGCGCTGCGCTACTGCCGCTCTCCTCGATCGCGGCTCGGGCCGTTGGCCGCCGCTGCGGCCGTTGGGGCGGTCATGTGGGCCACGGTCGCCTACGAGCAACTGACTCGAACCCCCGGAAACGTCGCCAAGCTCCTGCGGTTCACTCGGACCGAAGGAGGGCTGCATCATCCAGCGCTGCAGGTGGCCGGTGATGTGGCGAAGTTGAACGCGCTCGATGGGCCGGCAATTGGCCACACCTTCCACACCTTTACTGCCGCTGACACCGCGTTTATAGGCCTGCTCGGAATTCTGGTTATCAGTGGCGCCGTCGGTCGACGCACTCCTTTGTTCCTTCGGTCCCTGTGCGCCCTCACTCTGATGGCAGAGTTGGCCAGCGTCGCGGCCGGGATGCTGATCTCCGGGCACCTCTATCTCTACCTGCTGACCTTCGTGAGGGGCGTCGCGTTCGTCGCATTGGTGGCCACAGGGCTTGTCGTCCTCAGCCGACTGCGATGGCGGCCGCTGCCGGGCTGGGTACTGCGATCGATGGTGTGTCTGGTGATTGTGGGCGCCCTCGGTCTGACAGCCGAAGCAGCGACCCTGCCGCCGCTGGGCCGGGGCCGATCGACCACAATTTCCGCGCTGTCGCGTCCCGTATCTGTTGCTCTGCGGCGGGACGGCATACGTACAGCTCGGGTGAAGATCTCCGCTCGGCACGATTGGCCCGCGGCGGCCGGCCTGGCCAATCAACTGGAGCGAGCCGGTGTTCAGGCCACTGTCGACCGCGGATGGGTCTTCGTGTTCGGCGAAGATCGAGCACCAACAGGGAAGGAAGGAGCGCGCCTGCTCGTTGCTGACGCCGGTGAACGCGTCAGCGAGGCGGCGGGGCGCCCCCTACTGGCGGAGGCTGGGGGCATCGATGTCTATCGGCTAGCCGCACCGCGATTGATATCCCGGCCGAGCAAGCCCGCGCCCGCGATCCGAGACCATGCGCCGTAGTGGAACAGCCAGCCGGCGCACGTTGCGCAAAAGTTGAGCGGACCGGATCCGTGAGTTCAAAGGCGAGAACCCAGCGCTCTCGGCGATCCCCAAGTGTCGCCGCGAGGCGCGTTCACAACGAGGTCGATTGGGCGTCCGCTGGGCTCGGCGGGTAGCCGGGCTAGGTCAGCCGGCGAACGACGCCGAGTAGAACCTCGGGCTCAAGCGCTGTCGTTCCCCGTCGGCGGGAGCCGCGTGTCGGTCTCGTGTGCCGTGGGGCACCGGCTGTCGCCCCTTCCTTATATCGGAAATTTTGCTGCAATGTCGTACAAATGTTGGGCATCGTTTGCGTCGTGTTGACCATTGGTTCGCCGGGCAATGACTAGCGGAGTCCTAGGCTGGGCCCATGTCGGTGCGGGTCTCGGCTGGTGTCGTCCCCGCAGCGCGATGTGCCGATTGGTCGACTAGCGGATAGGTACATAGCGGTTGTCAACGCTTGGGACGTCGGGCAGACGAGTATCACGGCACCGTCTTTTTTGGCGGGAGTGATCGTGGCGAGCATTGTCGCCTTGGCGGGGACTGTGATCCTCGGCCGTCGTCGCCGATTTGTGCGGTGAAGCGGGGTTATGTTGACCCCGTTGTGCCTGCTCGCCGTGGTGGCCGTAGGGATTAACAGCCACTACGCGTACCTGCCAAACCTCGCCTCGCTGTGGGATGGCGAGCGGCGAATCACCGCCGGAACGGTCAGCGTTGGCGTTGCAAGCTTCGATTTCGCGCAGTACCCGTTCTGGAACGCCACGTCGGTCTGGCCCACCGAGGCGTCTATGCGCCAGGCCCGCGACGACGCCCTCGACCACAGCAACCCCTCGACTGATCGTGTGGTAGAGCCTGTACGACATCCGACGATCGGCGAATCCGTCACAGCACTGGACGGATCTCAAGATGCCGCGTTCGCCCCCCGATCGGGGCTCTGACGCCGCGGTCACCGCGGCCGGATCCCCCCCACCCCGCTGCACGCTCGCCGCGTAGGGACCTGGACCCACGGTGGCCTCAGCCCCTTCTTCCGTGACCAGGTGCGCCACTCGGGCCGGGAGCGTTATGACGCCTGACGACGACGTCCGGGTCCGCCACCCGGCGCAGCTCGCCCAGACCGTCAACCGCTTCATGCATTCGATGTGCTGTAGTCCACGGTCGTGATCGACCTTCCTGCCGTCCCGTGCCCGGGACCCGGCAACTGAGTCACCGACGGGTGCCTGATCGTGGATGACTTCGTCGTGGTCCGGAACCCCGAAGAGGGGTCGACGCTGCCGTTCCTCGTGCGGTTGCCGCTCGGGCCGCAGGGGATCGTGCTCAAGGTGCGGGACACCTGGCCGCGCACGGCCAAGGTCTATTGCCACGCCGCGGTCGAGTGGCCGGCCGAGCCCGAGGTGATCGAGCGGGTGCGGGTTCGGTCTTGCGTGCGCCGTGGTGCAGCCATCGATCTGGTGCTGGATCGGGGCCGGGAGAACCGCTCGCAATTCGTGTTCACCCGAGCTCGGGGCCGCGAGGTGATCTTCTGGCAGTCGGGCCGCACGACCCGCCAAGCCCGGCCCAACGTCGCGTTGCCGACCCAGCGAGCCTCCGGTCAGGTCCTGGAGATCCTGGTCGACAGCCACGAGCGCTACCCGTGGCGATTCAGCGCACAGCAGGCCACCACCGTCCGCCGGGCGCTACCCGCCGGCGACTACGCCGTTGAGGCCGACGGCGGGATCGTCGCCGCCGTGGAGCGCAAGAGTCTGGCCGACCTCGTCGGCACGCTGACGGGCGGGAAGCTGCGCTACCTCCTCGCCGCCCTCGCCGGTGTGCCCCGCTCGGCGCTCGTGGTAGAGGACCGGTACTCCGCCGTGTTCAAGCTCGAGCGGGTCCGGCCCGCGGTGGTGGCCGAAGGTCTGGCCGAGGCCCAGGTCCGCTTTCCGGACGTGCCCATCGTGTTCTGCGAGACCCGGCCTCTTGCCCAGGAGTGGGCCTACCGCTTCTTCGGTGCCGCCCTCGACCATGACGCCTCCGACCAACCCGCCGTCCGACTCACCGATGCGCTCCCGGGCGGCGGCCACCTCACGGCGCCCGAGCCCACCATTGGCGAGATCCGGGACTGGGCCGCACTCAACGGCTTCGACGTCGCGGCCAAGGGTCGGCTCCGGCCAGAGATCCGCGCCGCCTACAACGCCGCCCACCCGCGTCGATGACGTTTCGTGCCGGGGGACCGCGCGTCCCGCTGGGTCGATCCTCGTTGCGGTCATCGTCACGGTTCCCACGATCGGGTCGGTTGGTCGGCTCTGAAGGGGCCACCGCCTGTGGTGATGCTCTACGCCGCCCTCATCGCAGAAATGCCCGAGACACAGCCGGCGAGTGAGCTGGCAGCAGAGGCACGCCGGTCTCGGGCTCGCCCTCAGGTGAAGCGCGCAGGATCTTGGTCGTGCGGTCGACGTGCGCACTGACGTGCACAACCGGTAGAGCTCGGCCGAGGGGCCGAACGCTTGCTTGCCTGGCGACCCGAGGCCACCGCGGGCATCGGGCTGGCGCCGCCCACGATCCTGCTGGGCAGACTCGTGTCGCCGCTGGCCGTCGGCACTGTGAGACCGTGCCGCGACGAGTCCGGCTCGGATGCGACGTCTACACCACATGCCGACAACCGGGGAGAGCTGCCGATGACCGCCAGGGCGATGTCGGCCGAGGGACTCGCTCACCTGCACGAGACCATGACCGCCCACGTCGAGGCCGGTGAGATCCCGGGCCTCGTGATGCTCGTGGCCCGGGACGACGAGATCCACATCGACGCCATCGGTTCTGCGTCGTTCGCTGACCACAGCCACCTTGGTCGGTCGGCCATCTTCCGCATCGCGTCGCTCACCAAGCCGATCACCGCGGTGGCGACGATGTCATTGGTCGAGGAGGGGGTGCTGGGCCTGGACCAGCCCGTCGGGACCTGCTGCCGGAGCTCGCTCATCGTCGGGTGCTGCGGGCCATCGACGGCGAGCTCGATGACACGGTGGCGGCCGATCGACCCATCACGCTCGAGGATCTGCTCAGCTTCCGCTTCGGGTTCGGATCGGTCATGGCGCCGCCCGACAGCTACCCCATCCAACGAGCCGAGGCCGAGCTCGGCCTGCAGAGCATCGGGGGTCCGCCGTGGCCGCCCGTGGCGCACGACGTCGACAGTTGGATGGCGGCCCTCGGCTCCCTGCCGCTCATGTACCAACCGGTTCGAAGGCGATGTCGAGAAGGCGTTCGGCGACCTCGCCGCCGACAACTCTGAGTTCGCCACCTGGTTCAGGGCACAGGTCAAGGAGATCACCGGCGTCGACCTCGGAGCACCACCCGACGGGCCGCTCCCGGCCGTCCTCATCAACTGGCACAGCTGAGGCCACACGAAGCATCCCGACCCGGCGTTCCGGGTCGAGGAGACGAGGTCGGTTCAGCTGGTGAGTGAGTGCAGCCCAGCGACCCACGCCCGTCGGATCTGCTGACGGGACCGACCGTGGGTGGCGCGGAGCAGGTCCCATGCCTCGAACGAGATGAGTGAGTCGATGAGGGCGACGAGGTCGTCGCCTCTTGCCGGTGTGGACCTGGCCAACTCGGCGGCGAAGTGCTCCCGCACCTGTCCGGCCAGCATGGCTCGGGTCTCGGCGAGGGTCTCAGCCAGCCGGGGGGTGTCGAGGGCCCGTGCCCGGGCCAGGCGAGCGAGCGGACCGATCACCTCGTAGAGACCGAGGCGGGCATCGACGAGGCTGACGATGCGGTCATCGAGATCGCCCTGGCCGATGGACGAGATGGCGAACAGGGGAGCGAACCGCTCGAAGTACCGCTCGATCGTGCGGTGCTGGAGATCGTCGATGCTGTCGAAGTAGCGGAACACCGACGACGCCGACACGCCGGCCCGTTCGGCGATGGCCTCGACGGCGGGCGGAGAATGGCCCTCCTGCAGCAGGGCGAACACAGCATCGACGACCGCGGCCCGACCCCGCTCTCGCCGGGCGCGGCGCCCGTCGACCGCGGCTGACTCGACGAGAGCACCCATGGCGCAACTCTACGCAGGCAACTGCAGATTATGCGATAGCAACTCGCACAATCTATTGACAGTAGAACTTGCATTAGTGTTGGATAGGACAACGCACCCTCCGAGGGATCTCATGTCGAGACCGGAACAGTTCAAGGGCCGCATCGGGCGGACCGTCGCCGACTCCGAGCCGTGGTTCGACGAGCCTCCCCATCCAGGCGAGGGCGCACCCAACGTGGTGGTGGTGCTCCTGGACGACACCGGGTTCGCGCAGTTCGGTTGCTACGGGTCGACCATCGACACCCCGAACGTCGACCAGCTGGCGGCCGAGGGGCTTCAGTTCACCAACTTCCACGTGACACCGCTGTGCTCGCCGACCCGCGCCGCGTTGCTGACCGGGCGGGCGTCGCACGCGGTCGGGATGCGGGCGGTGTCGAACTTCCGTACCGGCTTCCCGAACCAGCTCGGTCACATCTCCCGCCATGCAGCGACGGTGGCCGAGGTGCTGCACGACGCCGGCTACGTCACGTTCTGCACCGGCAAGTGGCACCTGGCCCCGATGGAGCAGTGCTCGGCGGCCGGACCGTTCGACCATTGGCCGTTGGCCCGCGGCTTCGATCGCTTCTACGGGTTCCTCGAAGGCGAGACCGACCAGTTCCACCCCGAGCTGGTGGCCGACAACCACCCGGTGACCCCACCGGATGGACCCGAGGACGGCTACCACCTGTCGGCGGACCTTGTCGACAAGGCGCTGGCCATGATCGCCGACGCCAAGGGCGTGCGGCCCGACCGGCCGTTCTTCGCCCACCTGCCCTTCGGAGCGACCCATGCCCCGCACCAGGCTCCGCCTGAGTACCTGGCCAAGTACCGGGGCGCGTTCGATGAGGGCTGGGACGTCGTTCGGGAGCGCTGGTATCGCCGCCAGCTCGACCTCGGCCTGATCCCCGCAGGCACGCAACTCGCCCCCCGCAACCCCGGTGTCGATCCGTGGGACGGGCTGCCCGAGAACCAGCAGCGCCTGGCCGCCCGCATGCAGGAGGCCTTCGCCGCGTTCCTCGATCACACCGACGTGCAGATCGGCCGTTTCGTGGAAGGCCTCAAGCGGCTGGGCCAGTTCGACAACACCCTGCTGATCGTGATGGCCGACAACGGCGCCTCGCAGGAGGGTGGACCGTTCGGGGTGATGCACGAGATGAAGTTCTTCAACGGCATCCTCGAGACGCCCGACGAGGCAGTGGCCCGCATCGACGACATCGGTGGACCTCACAGCCACGCCAACTACCCGTGGGGGTGGGCCCAGGCCGGCAACGCGCCGTTCAAGTGGTACAAGCAGAACACCCACGAAGGCGGCGTCCACGTCCCCATGGTCGTCCACTGGCCCGACGGGATCGCCGCCGAGCAGCGAGGCACGCGCCGCGACCAGTTCACCTTCGTGGCCGACATCGTCCCCACCGTCTACGACGTGCTCGGCATCGAACCACCGACGGTACGCAACGGGCTCGAGCAGCTGCCGGTGACCGGTCACTCCTTCGCCGCCGCTCTGGCTGACCCCGACACACCTGCGACCAACCAGCTGCAGTACTTCGAGATGGGCGGGAGCCGGGCGCTCGTCGAGGGCGATTGGAAGGCCGTGTGCAAGCACCAGGTCGGCGCCGACTACGACACCGAGCGTTGGGAGCTGTACCACATCGCCGAGGACCGTTCGGAGTGCAACGACCTGGCCGACGCAGAGCCGGAGAAGCTGCGCGCACTGATCGATCAGTGGTGGGCCGAGGCCGACCGCCATGGGGTGCTGCCCCTCGACGACCGCACCATCGAGCTGTTCGGGGCCCGGTTCCGTGAGCGGTCGCCGCACCCTGCCAACCGCCGATATGTGTACCGCCCGCCGATGTCGCCGCTGCCGGGCCAGGCCTCGGCCGCCATCGGCGGCCGGAGCTTCGACCTGACCGCCCGGGTGACGACGAACGCTGACGACGAAGGTGTGCTGTTCGCCACGGGCACCGAGAACTCGGGGCTGTCGGTCTTCATGCAGCGCCGACGCCTGGTGCTCGACTACAACGCCTTCGGCGACCACGCCATCCTGGAATCCACGCTCGCCGTGCCAGTCGGCGACTGCGAGCTCACCGTCCGGCTCCGGCGGGGCGACGGTTTCGCCGGGTCGGCCGCCCTGGCGGTGGACGGTCTCGAGGCCGGCTCGGTCGATCTCTCGCTGTTCATGCGGATGATGTCGTCGATCGGGCCGAGCATCGGCTTCGACCACGGTTCGGCGGTTTCGGAGCGCTACGACGCGCCGTACCGGTTCACCGGGACCCTCCACGATCTCGTCATCCAGGCCAGTCCAGATCGCTACGACGACACGGCGGCGGCCACCGCTCGGGCAGAGATGAGCCGGCAGTGAGAGCCGTGACCCGTACTCGAACGATCGCTCGTTCGCCCGAACAGGTCTGGGAGACGCTGGCCGACTTCGGTGCGATCAGCGCCTGGGCTCCCAAGGTGGACCACTCCTGTCTGTTGCGCACCAGCGAGCACGGTGGCCGGATCGGTTCCACCCGGCGGATCCAGATCGGGCGGACGACCCTGCTCGAACGGGTGGTGTCGTGGGACGAGGCCAAGACCTTGGCCTATGACATCGAGGGGTTGCCGGCGGTGGTCCGATCGGTCCGTTACGAGTGGCGGCTCGAACCAGCCGGCGTGGCGAGGACCGTCGTCGCCCTGACCGCGTCCATCGACTGCGGGCCGCGCCCGCCCCACGACAGCCGGCGGGTCATCAGCATCTCCGGCGCAGTGCGCAGATGCCCGACCTCGGCCGCTCGCCCATGGACCCTCTCCCCGAGTGCTCGTGTCCGCCCGATCCATGACGCTCCCGGCCACTGCCCACGAGGGCGCAGGCCGAGACCGCAGGACACGATTCGGCCAGGTTTCCACAGCACGCACCGTGTTCGTTCAATGGAGCTCCGGTCCGGGCAGACGAGCGCTGCCCAGCACGGCGGGCATCGAGGCGCAGCAGAGGGCTGCGTGCGCGGTCAGAGGTGGATCTGCATACCTTCGACGTCGAGGCCCGGGTGGCCGACCGCGACGAGCGCGAGCGACTGTGGAGCAGGCAGAAGGAGGAATATCCCGGCTTCGCCGACTACGAGGCGAAGACGAGTCGCCAGATCCCTCTAGTGATCCTCGAACGCACCGCCTGACGGCCCGGCGCCGAGCGCGGTGCCCCTCGGCTCGCTCGATCGGCGTTTCCCGGCCGGGTAGGGACCGCAGGTGAGTTGGATCCACGCCGCGCTGCTGTCCGAACGGCAGCGCGCCCTGGAGCAGATCACGTCACTCGAGCACGAGTTCAACGGAATAGTCGAGTCCTCCGAGTTCGTCGCCACTGACGACGACCACGACCCGGAGGGCCACACCATCGCGTTCGAGCGCCAGCAGATCGCCGCCCTCCTGCGCGACGCACGCTCGCGCCTCGCCGACCTCGATGATGCCATCGCCCGGCTCCAGGCAGGCACCTACGGCATCTGCGACCTCTGCGGTGGTGCCATCGTTGGCGAACGACTTGCCGTCCGACCGGCCGCCCGCACCTGCGTCGCCTGCGCGAACGCGGCGACCAGCGGCTGGTGAGCGAGCGTGTTCCGCGGCCATCTGTCGTTCATCGCGGCGATCCGCGTCATGCTGCCCGGATGATCGATCCGGCAGCGAGCTCTTCCGCTCCACCCTGTGACCTGCTCGTGACAAGCGCTGAGCTGGTGGCCACTGTCGACGACCATCGGCGGGAGTTGGCCGGTGGGTGGGTCGCGATCACCGGCGGCCTGGTGAGCGCGATCGGGGTCTCGACCGATCCCGTCCCGGAGGCTCGGGACGTGTTGTCGGCCGCCGGCTGCCTGGTGACACCGGGGCTCATCAACACGCACCATCACCTCTACCAGAACCTCACCCGCAGCTATCGGCCAGCGGTGAACGGGTCGCTGTTCGAATGGCTGACCACTCTCTACCCGCGCTGGGCGCTGCTCGACGAGGAAGCCGCGTACGTCTCGGCGTGGGTCGGCCTCGCCGAGCTCGCCCTCGGCGGGTGCACCGCCTCCACCGATCACTTGTACGTACACCCCAGAGGAGGCGGTGACCTGATCACTGCCGAGATCACCGCGGCCACCGAGTTGGGCATGCGCTTTCACCCCACGCGCGGTTCCATGAGCTTCTCCGAGAAGGACGGCGGGCTGCCCCCGGACTCGGTGGTGCAGGACGACGACGAGATCCTCGCAGACAGCGAGCGGCTGATCGGCCTGCACCACGACCCGTCGTGGGGCGCCATGGTCCGCATCGCGCTGGCTCCCTGTTCGCCGTTCTCGGTGACCTCGGGCCTGATGCGAGCCACCGCCGAACTGGCCGAGCGGCTCGATGTCCGCCTCCACACCCACCTGGCCGAGGATCCCGACGAGGACCGCTTCGCCGACCAGACCTTCGGCTGCCGCACCATCGAACACTTCGAAGCTGTGGGGTGGCTCACCGATCGCGCGTGGGTGGCGCACTGCATCTATCCCAACCCTGATGAGGTCGGCCGGCTCGGCGCCGCCGGGGTGGGCGTGGCCCACTGCCCGAGCTCCAACATGATGATCGGCGGCGGTGGCATCGCCCCGGTCTCGGACTTGCGTGCGGCGGGCTCACCGGTCGGCCTCGGGTGCGACGGCTCGGCCTCCGCCGACTCCGCTTCGCTGTGGATGGAAGCCCGCAACGCCATGCTGCTCGGCCGGCTCCGCGAAGGACCGCAGGCAATGGGCGCACGCGATGCGCTGGAGATCGCCACCCGCGGGTCAGCGGCGTGCCTCGGCCGCGAGGACGAGCTCGGCGTGTTGGCTGTCGGCTCTGCCGGTGACCTGGTGTGCTGGCCGCTCGAGGGATTGCCGTTCGCTGGTGCGCTGACCGACCCGGTGGAGGCATGGCTGCGGTGCGGGCCGGTGACCGCACGGCACACGGTGGTGGCCGGGCGTACCGTGGTCCGAGACGGAAGGCTGGCGATCGACGGCGAGGACGCGATGCTGGCCCGGCACCGTCTGATAAGTGCCCGGATCCAGGGCGTTTAGGAGCCGAGCCGGAGCAGCTCTCCGCACGCTCAACCGTCGACCGGCCCGGCCAGTACGACCGGGCCGGCGGGCGTGAGCTCATCGGACCGCAGCGACGTGCCCGCACGTGGACTCAATCCGGGAGCATCGGGACCGACAGGTCGTGGTTGGCGCCGAGCAGCGCGGCGCGGGTGACCGCCGCTGATCCGAACCGGTCACGCACCTCGTCGAGCGCCGTGTCGAGAGCGCCGCCACTGCGGCGATCGAAGGGCAGCTCGAGCTGCACGAAGCCGTCACCGTCGAGGTTGCCCACTGCGATCCCGACCAGCGTGAGGCCACGACGCTCGATCATCGGTCGCGCCTCCCCGAGCAGCGCCTTGACCGTTGTGAGCACCGTGTGGTTGTTGGCCGTCGGGCGAGGCAGGGTGTGCGACCGCGTCGCCCGCGAGAAGTCGTCGAACCGCAAGCGGATCACGACTGTGCGGCCGACTCGTCCGGCGGCCCGCATGCGGCGGGTGACTCGGTCGACCAGCCCGGCGGCGATCGTGTCCACCGCTTCGGGTGACCTCGGCGAACGGCCGAGGGCGCGCTGCGATCCGATGGATCCTCGGCGGCGGCCCACCTGGACGGGCCGGGGATCCCGGTTGTGGGCAAGGGCGTGGAGGTGCCGGCCTGAAGCGCGGCCCAGAAGAGAGACCAGCGCCAGCTCGGGAAGCTCAGCGACCTCGCCGACGGTGGTGATACCCCTCTCGTGCAGCCGGTTGGCGGTCACCGGCCCCACACCCCACAGCCGTTCGACAGCGAGAGGGTGGAGGAACGCCAGCTCACCGTCGGGCGGCACCACCAGCAGACCGTCGGGTTTGGCAACGCCGCTCGCCACCTTGGCCAGGAACTTCGTTCGAGCCACTCCGACGGTTATCGGCAACCCAACCCGTGCCAAGGTGTCACGCCGCAACCGCGCGGCGATCTCGACTGGCATCCCGGAGACGCGCCTCAACCCGCCGACCTCGAGGAACGCCTCGTCGATCGAGATCCCCTCGACCAGCGGTGTCGTCTGTCGGAACACCTCGAACACCGCCTTGCTCGCCTCGGCGTAGGCCGACATGCGGGGCTTCACCACGACCGCCTGAGGGCACAGGCGGCGGGCCTGCCATCCACCCATGGCAGTGCGGACGCCACAGGCCTTCGCCTCGTAGCTGGCCGCGAGCACCACGCCTCCCCCCACGATCACCGGTCGGCCGCGCAGGCGCGGGTCGTCTCGTTGCTCGACCGACGCATAGAACGCATCGAGGTCGGCATGCAGGATGGTCGCCTCACCCCTCACGAACATATGTTCGCATAGGGTCGGGGTGGACGATGAAGCGGTTATGGGCGAGGGCAATAAGGTGGAGAGCTGTCGGGGTTGCCGATGAAGGAGCGTCGTGACGAGTCAGGTTCCGTTGGTTGACTATCTGGTGCTCGACGACGACCCGCATCTGGTGGCCCACGAGTGCTCGGCCTGCGGTGCCCGGTTCTTCGATCGACGCAACGCGTGTGCCGCATGTGGCGCAACGGGCTTCGACGACGTGGACGTTCCCACCGCCGGCGAGTTACGGGCCTTCACCATCGTGTCCTTTGCGGCACCGGGTGTGCCAGTGCCGTTCGTGGCGGGCGTGGTGGACTGCGCCGGGACGAGTGTCAGGGGCAACGTCATCAACGTCGAGCCCGACCCGGAGCACGTCAAGCTCGGTATGAAGGTCAAGCTGGCAACGCAGGTGATGGGCACTGACAACGAGGGTGTCGAGGCTGTTGCATTCGGCTTCGAACCGGTCTGACGAGGGAGACACGATGGCTGCTGAGGATGTTTGGATCCTGGGGATCAACATGACCAAGTTCGGCAAGCACCCGGACAAGGACACGGTCGACCTCGCGTCAGAGGCCGCGATGGCGGCGCTTAGCGACGGTGGCGTCTCGATGAGGGACATGGGCATCCTTGCCGCCGGCAACCTCATGGGTGGTCCGGTCGGCATCGGCCAGCAGCTGCAGAAGCAGATCGGCCAGACCGGGATCCCCGTGTACAACGTGGCCAACGCATGCGCCACGGGGGCTACCGCCTTGCGCACCGCGATCATGGCGGTGAAGGCCGGCGAGTGCGACATGGGACTTGCCGTCGGGGTCGAGAAGCTGGCCGGCGCCGGCTTGCTGGCCGGCGGTAACCGCAAGGGCGATTCGGGGACGTGGGAACCACGCGGGCGGTATGGAGCTGTCGCTCCGCTCGACGGTCGGGTGGGCACCGAGACCATGCCCGGTGTGTTCGCGCAGATCGGGATGGAGTACGGCCACCGCTATGGCGGCACGAGCTTCGAGCTGTTCGCCCGGATCAGTGAGAAGAACCATGCCCACTCGACCCTCAACCCCTTGGCCGCCTACACCAAGAAGATGTCGCTCGACCAGATCATGGGCGACATGATGATCGCCTACCCCAACACCCGGCCGATGTGCTCTGCGAACTGCGACGGCGCCGCGGCAGCAGTGGTGGTCAGCGACTCCAAGTTGCGGACGCTCGATCCCGACCAGCGTCGGCGAGCCGTCAAGGTCGCGGCCTCGGTGCTGACCACCGATCCGTGGCAGGAGGCCTGCCAGGTCCTCCCTGACGTCAACACCCTCACCCGCAACGCCGCGCTGCAGGCCTACGAGCAGGCCGGTGTCGCCCCGGACGATCTCGACCTGGTGGAGTTGCACGACTGCTTCGCCACCGCCGAGCTCGTGCACTACGACAACCTGATGCTGTGCCCGCAAGGCGAGGCGGTGCCGTTCTTCGAGTCGGGCGCGACGTGGCGGGACGGTAGGACGCCGGTGAACGTGTCCGGCGGGTTGCAGTCGAAGGGTCACCCGATCGCCGCCACGGGCATCGCGAACATCTGGGAGGTGTGCCACCACCTGCGCGGTGAGGCCGGTGACCGCCAGATCGAGGGTGCTTCCGTCGGCCTCGCTCATGTGATCGGCCTCGGCTCGGCGTGCGGCGTCCACATCCTGGAGCGCGCCGCCGCCTGACACCGTTGCGTCGAGTTCGCGTCGCCAACGTCAGCGATGATGCGGTTCGGAGTGGTCCCAGTCGGCGAGCAGGGTCCGGATCGCGGTGAGCAGCAGGAGGGGCTGGTCGAGCATCGCATGGTGACCGGCCTCGGGGATCTCGATGACGGGGGCGACTCGACCGAGCTGGTCATACATCGATGCACCGATGTCGCGGGTCACCAGTCCGTACTGAGATCGCAGCAGCGCGAACCGGCACGTCAGCTCGGTGAGATAGGGCTGCGCGATCGAGCGCATTGTGCCGGCGAACTGGGTGAAGATCTGCCTGTCGAACTTCCACTGCCACCCGCCTTCGACCTGGTGCAGTGAGCGGCGAGCGACGTGGTCCATTACGAAGTCGACGTAGTTCTCCTGGGCCGGCACGGTGCGGAATCGCCGCAGCCCCTCCTCGATCGTTTCATACGTCCGAGGTTGGCCGAACGCTTCCTTGAGTCGGAAGGCGCCGATCTCCGGGTCCGGTTCGGTGACCGGTGAGTCGCACACGATCACACCGGAGACGTGAGCCGCGTGCCGCGCGGCGGTCGCGATCGTGACGAACCCGCCCATGCTGTGGCCGATCACCACCGGGTTGCCGTCGATCCCGCCGGCCGCGGCGACCGCCATGACCTCATCGGTCCACTGCTCGAGGCCATACGTCGAGCGGTGCCCGCTGTCGCCGTGGCCTGACAGGTCGACAGCCAGCACCCGCAGGTCGTCGCCGAAGGTGGCCGCGATGTGGGTCCACCAGTGGGCGTGAGCTCCTCCGCCGTGGACGAACACGAGCCCTCGCCGGCCGGGACGGCCCCAAGCCAGGTAGTGGACCGAGCAGCCGTCGACGTCGACCGCATCGTCGGTGAAGGGAACGTTCAACGCGGTACGGAACCACGGCGGGGCATCGGGATGACGGGCCTTGCTCACGAGGGGGTCATCCTGGCCTCGTCCGACGACGGGGTCGAAACGCGCGGCGTATCACACGGCCCAACCGTCCGGCCGTGGTAGCGACGACGAGGCCGGCCACAACGAGGCGCGATGCCCACGTCGACGCTGGTGGCCGAGCATCCTTCACTGCCGTGGGAGCGACGTGCGGCGTCGCGGCGAGTGCAGCTGCCGACGGTGGGGCCGCGTGGGCGCGGATCTCCTCCTTGGAGTCCCGGATCGCGTCGCCATCGCCAAGGTCGCGGCAGATCCGCCAGGTGAGCGCGGCGACGACTGCGGGCCCGACCACGACCAGGATCCGGAACGTCCACAGCACGGTCGGGATCGGGGTCCGGGTCTTCTGCGAGACGATGTCCTGCGAGCCGGCGAGGAGCAGCACCACGTAGAACGCGAGCACTCCGGTGCCGATGGCCGTGCGCACCGGCCGGTTGCGTGGACGGTCGAGCAGGTGGTGGGTTGCGCGGTCGTGCGTGACGCGTGCTTCGAGGAACGGCCAGAGATAGAGCAGTCCGAAGGTCAGCCCAGGCAGGACCACACCGGGCCAGAAGAGCTCGGAGATCGTGTAGCCGAACGCATGGATCCGCCATGCCGGGAACAAGCGAAGGGCGCCCTCCAACCAGCCCATGTACCAGTCCGGCTGTGCCGCAGTCGTCACCGCCGGGGCCTGGAACGGGCCGTACAGCCAGATCGGGTTGATCTGCGCGAGGCCGCCGAGAGCCGCGACGAACCCGAACACGCCGGCGAACAGGCCGACCGAGCGCAGCGCGTACGTCGGCCAGAGCTTCGAGCCGACGATGTTGTCCTCTGTGCGGCCCGGGCCCGGGAACTGGGTGTGCTTCTGGTGCCAGAGGATCGCGAGATGCGCGCCGAGGAGAGCGGCGATGAGCGCGGGCACGAGGAGGACGTGCAGCACGAACAAGCGTGAGCTGATCTCCGGTGAGGGGAACTCGCCCCCGAAAACCAGGAACGCAGCCCATGTCCCGATCACGGGTACGGCGAGCGCGATGGAGTAGGCGATGCGCAAACCGGTGCCCGACAACAGATCGTCGGGCAATGAGTAACCGCTGAACCCGTTGAACATCACGAGGACCAGCAGCGTGACGCCGATGACCCAGTTGAGCTCCCGCGGTCGGCGGAAGGCGCCGGTGAAGAAGATGCGGCACAGGTGCACAACGATCGCGCCCATGAAGATCAGTGCCGCCCAGTGGTGCATCTGCCGGAACACCAGGCCGGCTCGGACATCGAAGCTGAGCCGCACCGACGAGCGGTACGCCTCGGACATGTGGACGCCGCGTAGCGCCCGGTAGCTGCCGTGGTAGACGACATCCTTCGCGCTCGGCACGAAGAAGAACGTCAGGTAGGTGCCGGTGAGCACGAGTATCAGGAACGAGTAGAACGCGATCTCGCCCAACATGAACGACCAGTTGTCGGGA
>JBBSGQ010000017.1:0-18920 GCA_038253965.1 Acidimicrobiales bacterium
GCTACTGCCGGCACCACGCGGCCGGATCCTCGATCGCAAAGGCACAGTGATCGTCGACAACCGCCAATCGCTCGGCGTGACCATCGACTGGCAGCGCTACATCAAGCTGACGCGTGACGCTCGCGGCCAACTGCTCGACCGCTTGGCACTCGAGCTCACGCGAGCCGATCCCGCCCACCCTGTCCGAGTCGACGACCTGATCCGACGCCTGAACGATCAGCGGTTCAGCCGATTTCGTCCGATCCCCGTCGCCCACGATGTGTCGGAGGAGGTCGCCATCTTCCTGGCCGAGCACAGGCGAGAGTTTCCCACCGTCGTCGCCTCCCGCAGCGCAGTTCGCGACTACCCGTACGGCGCTCTGCTCTCCCACGTGCTCGGTTACATCGGATCGCTGAGCGACAAGCAGTGGCGCTTTCTCAATGCCCACCAGAACCCGTTGAAGCCCTACGACCAGAACGACCAGATCGGTAAGAGCGGCGTCGAAGCGAGCATGGAGGACCAGCTTCGGGGCATTCCCGGGCGGGACAGCTACGAGGTCGACGCGCGCAACAGACCAGTTCGCCAGATCGGCCACCACGACCCGGTTCCCGGCAACGACCTCTGGCTGACCATCGACATCAAGCAGCAGGCGCTCACCGAAGAGTCCCTGCAGGCCGGGCTGATCCGGGCCCGGAAGAAGACGAACAGTCTCGGTTCACCGAGTGCACCGGCCGGATCGAGCATCCTCGAAGACCCCCGTAACGGCCAGGTGCTGGCCATGGCCTCGTACCCGACGTTCAGCCCGGCGGACTTCAGCAACGGCATCACGTCGAAGCGGTATGCGGAGCTCACCGCAGACGGCAACTTCCTGCCGCTCACCAACCGGGCAGTCGAGGGCACGTATGCACCAGGCTCGACGTTCAAGCTCGCCACCGCGTACGCCGGCCTCAAGCTCGGCATGATCCGTCCCGAGGACAAGATCGACGATCCCGGGTTCTTCGAGATCCCGGCGTGCGTCGGAGGGTCGTGCAGGAAGTTCAACTCCGGACGAACCTCGCACGGCACAGTCGACCTGCAGCGGGCGCTTACCGTGTCGAGCGACGTCTACTTCTACAAACTCGGGTTCGACATGTGGGCCGCTCGCGACAGGCTGCACGACGACACAGCGCTGCAGGACGCGGCCAGCGATCTCGGGTTCGGTCAGGTCACCGGGATCGAGCTGCCTGGCGAATCGCGGGGACGGCTCCCGACGCCGACCTGGCTCCGGGAATACGACCGCAAGCTCAACGGCCACGCCACCGACGCTGGACGGTGGTCGGCCGGTGTGAACATGAACGTGGCCATCGGTCAGGGCGATGTGCTGGCTACGCCGTTGCAGCTCGCCAACGCGTATGCCGCCTTCGCCAACGGCGGCACGCTGTACCGGCCGAGCCTGATGCTCAAGGTCACCGCGCCGCGGCAACCGAGGAAGGTCATCGAGGCCTTCCGGCCCCGGGTGGTCCGCTCGCTGCAGTTCGGACCGGGCACCCGTGAGGCGATGCTGGCGGGGTTCGCCGGGGTCACCACCGACCCGGGCGGTACTGCGACCTCGGCTTTCGTCGGCTTCGACCCGGCATTTCCCGTGGCCGGCAAGACCGGTACGGCTCAGGTGGGTGTCGATCCCAAGACGAAGCAACCTCGCCAGGACACCTCCCTGTTCACCGGGTTCGGGCCGGCCCTCGAGCCCCGGTACCTCGCCACGACCGTCATCGAAGCGGGAGGCTTCGGCTCGGACGCGGCGGCGCCCGTGGTGCGCAACGTCCTCGAGCCGATCGCACGAGGATCAGTGGCGGACGTGCCCAAGGGCGGCCTCTTCAATCCGAATGACATCTACCGACTCCAGGCAAACCCGGCAGGGACGGGCCCGAATGATTGAGGTTTCCTTCGGTGACCGGAGCGGCCGTTGCGCCGGCTTCCGTCAACCGAGCTGATGGCCACCACCACCTTCTCGAGACGACGGCCGATGGCGCCCTCGCGCGGCAACCCAGCGTCGCCGTTTCGTCATCTCGACCTCGCTCTGGTCGGGTCGGTCGCCGCAGTGGCCCTCCTCGGCGCGCTGATGATCTACACCGCGACTCGAGGGGTGAGAGCACCCTATGACGCGTCGTTCCTGAAGAAGCAGGTGATGTTCCTCGTGCTGGGCGGCGCGGCGATGGTCGGGCTGGCGACCATTGACTACCGCCGCATACGCGAGGTGGCCCCGATCATCTACGTCGGCACCTTGTTGCTGCTGGCCGGGGTCCTCACGCCACTCGGGTCGCGGTCGAAAGGCACGCAGGGCTGGTATCAGCTCGGACCGTTCCAGCTCCAACCATCCGAGCTGGCCAAGCTCGGCTTGATCATCGGGTTGGCTGGGTTGGCCTCCCAGTTCCAAGGGGAGATCAACCTGCGCCGGTTGGGCGCGCTCATCCTCGTCGCCGCAGCACCTATGGCGCTCGTCCTCCTCCAGCCGGATCTGGGAACGACGCTGGTGTCGGCTTGCATCACGTTCGCCATGTTCCTGCTCGCCGGTGTCAGACCCCGGTACCTGGCAGTGATCGCAGTGGTCGGGATCCTCGGCGTGACCCTGGTCCTGCAATCCGGGGTCCTGGCGCAGTACCAGAAGAACCGCCTCAGGGCCTTCGTCCAACAGGAGAACCCAAAGGCCGTGGCCAGCCGCCGAGAGGCGTACAACCTCGACCAGGCCAAGATCGCCATCGGTTCGGGTGGTCTCACCGGCGAAGGCTTGTTCCGCGGCAACCAGACCCGGCTCGGCAATGTGCCCGAGCAACACACCGATTTCATCTTCACGGCGGTGGGCGAGCAGCTCGGCTTCCTCGGGGGAGCGACGCTGCTCTGCTTGCTGGCGATCATCGTGTGGCGGGTGTGGCGAGCCGCGCAGCTGGCCCGCGATGACTTCGGCATGTTGACGTGCGTCGGGATCATGGCACTCTTCGTGTCCCAGATCTTCGAGAACGCAGGCATGACCATGGGCATCATGCCGATCACCGGGATACCTCTGCCGTTCATGTCCTACGGCGGCTCCTCGACCATCACGCTGTTCGTGGCAATGGGCTTGGTGCTCAGCATCCACATGCGGCGGTTCTCATGAGACGCCTTCGGCGTCTGTCTCGGACGCCTTTGGCGTCCGTCCTTGGTGCGGGCTCTGCGGAAGCCGGTCGAGGTCTGGGTCGTTTCTTGTGGCGCACCTGCGGTGCACGGTTGCTGTTCCGTCGAAGCAGATCCTCGCTTCGCTCGGCGCTTCGATGGCGCTCGGGCGCTTCGACGGCGAATGGGCAGGTCAGACCTATGAGCGACGGTAGACTCCGCTCGTCATGACTCTCTGGCCCCAGCTCGAGCCGTTGCTCGCCAAGGTCCAGAAGCCGGCTCGCTACATCGGCTGCGAGGACGGTTCGCAAACGCCTGAGCACCACCGATCGAAGGTGGCCTGGCTGCTGGCCTACCCCGATACGTACGAGATCGGGTTGCCCAACCAGGGCCTGCAGATCCTCTACGAGATCCTCAACGAGCGGACCGACGCAGTCGCCGAACGGACCTACGCGCCCTGGTTCGACATGGAGGCGCTTCTCCGCCAACACGGTCTGCCGTTGTTCTCGGTCGACACGCACCGGTCGGCGTCCGACTTCGATGTCCTGGCGTTCAACCTCTCGGCTGAGCTCGTGTACACGAACGTGCTCAACATGATCGACCTTGCCGGCATCCCGGTGCGGGCTGCTGAGCGCGGTCTGCGCCATCCGCTGGTCGGCGCCGGCGGCCACTGCACCTACAACCCCGAGCCATTAGCCGACTTCCTCGACTTCGTCGTCCTCGGAGACGGAGAGGAAGTGGTCAGCGACATCACCGAGGTTCTGGTCGCCTGGAAGTCCGCCGATCGACACGCCGGATCGAGGGAGCAGGTGCTTCGCACCCTCGCCTCGCTTCCCGGCGTGTACGTGCCGTCGATGTACGACGTCGATTACGAGGCAGACCGCCTGATCTCGGTTGCTCCTCGATTCGTCGACGTGCCCGCTCAGGTCGAGAAGCGCACGATCAGCGACCTGGCCGACTGGCCGTACCCCAAGCACCAGTTGGTGCCGTTGACCGAGGTCGTGCACGACCGGTTGAACGTCGAGGTGTTCCGGGGGTGCACGCGAGGGTGCCGGTTCTGTCAGGCGGGCATGATCACGCGACCGGTGCGCGAGCGGCCTGCCGAACAGGTCCGCTCGATGGTGCAGGACGGTTTGCGCCGCACCGGCTACGACGAGGTCGCCCTCACGTCGCTGTCCACTGCGGATTTCTCAGGCATCGAGTCGGTGGTCGCCTCGACAGTCGACGATGCGAGCACTCCCGGTCGCGTGTCCGTGTCGCTGCCGAGCCTGCGCGTCGATGCATTCACCGTCGGCATCGCCGGCGAGTTGCAAAAGGGGCGCCGGACCGGTCTGACCTTCGCGCCCGAGGCAGGGACGTGGCGCATGCGCCAGGTGATCAACAAGCTCATCGGCGAGGACGACCTCTACGGCGCGGTTCACTCGGCGTACAGCCAGGGCTGGCGCCGGATGAAGCTGTACTTCCTCACCGGGCTCCCGACCGAGACCGACGAGGACACGCGGGCCATCGCTGCGCTCGCCCGCCGCTGTGTCGAGATCGGCCGGGAGTTCCACAAGAACCCGTCGATCACCGTGTCGGTCGGCGGGTTCGTGCCCAAGCCGTTCACGCCGTTTCAATGGTTCGGTCAGAACACCCGCGAAGAGCTCAGCCGGAAGATGTATCTGCTGCGCGACGAGCTTCGGCGGGACCGGGGTGTCCAATTCAAGTGGCACGATCCCAAGGCGACAGTTGTCGAGGGCATCGCCAGCCGAGGCGACCGACGCCTCGGACCGGTGATCGAGGACGTCTGGCGCAACGGCGGCACGTTCCAGGAATGGTCGGAGTTCTTCGACCTCGAGCTCTGGACCGAAGCACTGCAACGGCATGGACTCTCACTCGAGCAGTACGTGTACCGCCATCGCACCGAGGACGAGATCCTTCCGTGGGATCACATCTCCGCTGGCCTGCACAAAGACTTCCTCTGGCAGGACTGGCGCGATGCCTTGGCCGAGGTCGGTCTCGAAGATTGCCGCTGGACGCCGTGCTACGACTGTGGCGCTTGCACCGGATACAGCGTGGAGCACGTCGTCGCGTCGGCTGTGCCGCCGGCCGGAGGGAGCCAAGGCACCGGACAGGATCGTGCGAAGGCCGGCGAGGTGCCCGTGCAACTGCTGCCGGCACGGGCAACGACCGGTGCATCAATGGCCAGGGCTGCCGCGCGATCGGCGCCGCTCTGATGCGCATCCGGATGCGGTTCACAAAGCTCGGCAAGGTCCGCTTCACCAGTCATCGAGACGTGGCGCGCATGTGGGAGCGAGCTGTGCGGCGGGTCGGGCTTCCGGTGTCTTACTCGGAGGGCTTCTCGCCCCGAGCGAAGCTGCACTTCGGCCTTGCTCTGTCGACAGGTCATGAATCGACAGCTGAATACCTCGACCTTGATCTCGACGTGCCCGAGGACGATGGCGGGTCGAGGCCGTCGCCCCACGTCGCAGCGCTGCCGGCCCTCCTCACACCAGCCCTGCCCGTCGGGGTCGATGCGATGGCGGCAGCCGCCGTTCCTTCAGGTACTCCCTCGCTCCAGCAGGCAGTTACCAGCTGTACGTGGCGCATCAGCGTGAGCGGGGCCGAGCCGCCGGAGATCGCATCGGCCATCGGCCGCGCGATGGCTGCTCAGACGCTGATGCTGACCCGGACGCGCAAGAGCACCGAAGTCACCGATGACGTCCGCCCGTACCTGTTGGATCTCACGGCAGTTGCCCCGACGGACACCGGCACCGAGTTCGTGGCCCACCTCGCCACTCAACCACGCGGTCTGAGGATCAGTGAGCTGTTGACAGTTCTCGATGGTGGTCTGATCGAAGATCGGGTCGTCCGCACCCACCAATGGACCTTGCACGACGGCGCTCGGCGGGAGCCTCTCCCGCTCGACGCGACGTCAGCGTCGCACGCAGAGAAGCGTGCGTCATGAGAAGGGAACACCTCGATGACCGATACCGACGCCGCCGAACCTGCAGAGCGGCCGACTCCGGAGCTGTACCGCGCGACCGGTGAGCCGGATGGGCCGGCACCGGCATCGACTGGTGGTACCGGCGGCGCCAACCGCCGCCGGCGCGGCTCTCGAGGAGGACGCAATCGCAGTCGCACGCCATCAGATCGAACAGTGACCGGCTCGCCCTCCGAGATCGACGCCCGCAGTCCGGAGCTCCCCGACCCGCCAAACGAAGGCCGTCCGTCGGCGGAAGCGGCAGAGCGGGCGCTCGTCCGCAGACCGCAGATCGGCGACTCGATGCCGGCGAAACCCGAGACGCCGTCCCAACCCTCTGCTCCGGCTGCGGGCGATGAACCGGCCTCGACCGCAGGAGTGTCGAGCACCCGGCGTCGACGCAGGCGAGGTGGTCGTGGCAAGGGCAGCGGTAGCTCCTACCAGCCGGTCCGGTCGGTTGTCGACCAAGATCCGGTCGAGATCGACGAGGACGTTCTCGAGCGACGGCGAGGCCGAGAACGCAAGGGGCGCGCCGTCGGGCGCTACCTCATGGCTGTTCACTTCCGGCCCGAGGCGACCCAGATCGCGGTGCTCGAGGGCCGGTCGCTGATCGAGTACTACCTCTCGCGTCCCTCCGACGACGTGAGCCAGATCCACGGCAACCTCTACCTCGGACGAGTGCAGAACGTCCTGCCGGGTATGGAGGCGGCCTTCGTCGACATCGGGACGCCGAAGAACGCGGTGTTGTATCGCGGCGACACCCGATTGGATCCCGAAGACATCGAAGAGAAGGGCACGAACCCCCGGATCGAAGAGATCCTCAAAGCCCGCCAGGTCATCGTGTGCCAGGTCACCAAGAACCCGATCGGTGCCAAGGGGGCGCGCCTCACCCAGGAGGCTTCCCTCCCTGGCCGCTTCGTCGTGCTCGTGCCGAACAGCGCCACGTTCGGCATCTCCAAGCGGCTGGCCGACAGCGAGCGGAAGCGATTGCGGGGGATCCTCGATCGCGCCCGACCGGACGGCCACGGGCTCATCCTCCGCACGGCGGCCGAAGGCGTGTCAGCCGAAGAGATAGAGCGCGACATCGCCCGACTCCTCGGTCAGTGGGCGCAGATCGAGGCGCTGGCCGACAAATCCCAAGCGCCCGCGCTCCTGTACCGGGAACCCGACATGGCGGTTCGGGTCATCCGCGAGGAGTTCAACAAGGACTACCGCAAGGTGGTCATCGACGACGAGGCGCTGCACGCAGAGGTGCGTGACTACGTCCGGTCCATCTCACCAGAGCTGGCCGAGCGTGTGGAGTTGCACGGTCCTGGCGAGCTGTTGCCGATCATGGAGCAGTTCAACGTCCACGAGCAGCTGCACAAGGCGCTGAACCGCAAGGTTTGGCTGCCGTCCGGTGGCTCGTTGATCATCGAGCGGACCGAGGCGCTGACGGTCATCGACGTCAACACCGGCAAGAACGTCGGCACGTCGAGCCTCGAGGAGACAGTCCTGAGCAACAACCTCGAAGCAGCCGATGAGGTGGCCCGCCAGCTGCGGCTGCGCGACATCGGCGGGATCATCGTGATCGACTTCATCGACATGGAGGTGCGCGCCAATCGGGATGCGGTGAGCGCCCGCTTCCGCGAGGCGCTCGCCCGGGACAAGACGCGGACCCAGGTGTTCGCCATCTCCGAGCTCGGCCTGGTCGAGATGACCCGTAAGCGCATCGGCGAAGGCCTGATCGAATCGCTCTCCAGCCCGTGCCCCGCCTGCGATGGGCGCGGCATGATCTTCGATCCGGAGCTGAACGGAGACTGAGAGGTCGCGGCGCTCGGCGCTCCATCTGCGTCCGAGGGCATACACTGCCTCGCCCCTGGTTGGTCGCGTACCTGCTGAACCTCTACGATGACCTGTCGGCTTCTGCGGCCGGCTCCGACGCGCGAAGGCGACCGAAACCATGTATGCAGTCATCTCCACCGGTGGGAAGCAGTACCGGGTCACCGAAGGCCAACGACTAGATGTCGAGCGTCTGGGCGCGTCCGAGGGGGAGGTGCAATTGCGGCCGGTGCTTCTCGTCGACGGAGACGTCGTGGTGTCGGCCGGGGCGGACCTGGCTGAGGCCTCGGTCACGGCCAAGGTGCTCGGTGAGGCCAAGGGACCGAAGATCACCGGGTTCACCTACAAGAACAAGACCAACAGCGGTCACCGTTGGGGTCACCGCCAGAAGTACGCCACCATCGAGATCACCGCCATCACGAAGGGCTCATGACATGTCCAAGACCAAAGGTGGCGGCTCCACGCGCAACGGCCGTGACTCGGAGGCCAAGCGCCTCGGGGTGAAGGCCTCAGACGGCACGCTCGTCCCCGCCGGCTCGATCATCCTGCGCCAGCGGGGCACGAAGTTCCATCCCGGCGACAACGTCGGACGCGGTGGTGACGACACGCTCTTCGCGACAGCCACGGGTCGGGTCAAGTTCGGCCGTCGCGGCGGACGCAAGCTGGTGGATGTCCTTCCCGACACGAGCGGCTGAAGCTCGCTCCTACGCCTGACGGGGCCGTCCAGCGCCCTCGACCACCGCGTCGAGCACCTTCAGGAAGTTGCCGCCGATCACGCCGAAGGTCTCCTGTCCGGAGACCCGCTCGATCGGGAATGCCAGCCCCTCGAACCGACAACGGCCACAACCCGATCAACCCTCCTGTGTCGGCGATGCGCGGATCTCCTCACGGTCGGCTCCGAGGTCGCGGCTGGGCCTGCTGTCGCAGCCCTAGCCTCAGATCCGATGTCTACATTCGTCGATGAGGCAGGTCTCAACGTCCGAGGGGGCGATGGGGGCGCAGGATCGGTCTCGTTTCGACGTGAAGCCCATGTCCCCAAAGGAGGTCCCGACGGGGGAGACGGCGGCCGAGGGGGTGACATCTGGCTGGTGGCCGACCGCAACATCTCCTCCCTGCTCGCCTATCGAGATCATCCACACAGACGGGCGACCAGCGGCAGCCACGGCCAAGGCAAGAAGCGCCACGGCGCGGCGGGGACCGACCTGGTGGAGCGGGTCCCCGAAGGGACCGTCGTCACCGACCAGCGGGGCGCTCTGCTCGCTGACCTCGGACGAGCGGGTGAGCGATGGTTGGCGGCCCGCGGGGGTCAGGGCGGGCGTGGCAACGCGCGGTTCCTGTCCAACCGACGCCGTGCTCCGACCTTTGCCGAACAGGGCGAGCCGGGCGAGGAGCGTTGGCTCAGACTAGAGCTGAAGCTGATGGCTGATGTGGCGATCGTCGGCTTCCCGAACGTCGGCAAGAGCACGCTCATCGCGCGCATCTCTGCTGCGCGACCGAAGATCGCCGACTACCCGTTCACCACGCTCGAGCCCAACCTCGGTGTGGTACGCCTCGACGAAGGCGACGAGATGGTCGTGGCCGACGTTCCGGGTCTGATCGAAGGAGCGAGCGAGGGCCGCGGTCTCGGGCATCGGTTCCTGCGCCATGTCGAGCGCGCGAGGGCGCTGGCGGTGCTCGTGGACCTGGCTGACACGGCGGAGTTGCCTCCCGTCGAACAGGAGCGTGTCCTGCTCGACGAGCTCGGCCGTTACCGGCCGGAGCTCCTCGAGCGGCCCCGGGTGGTCGTCGGCTCCCGTGCCGACATCGCTGGGCTCGACCATGGGTGGATCGGCCAGTCGATGTCGGCGGTCACAGGCGCAGGCGTCGCAGCTCTGGTCGGTGCGCTCGCCGAGGCAGTCGGCACAGCCAGGGCTGCCGAACCCGAACCAGAGGCGTTCGTGGTCCACCGGCCGATGGCTGAAGGCGTACTCATCGAGCGCCAGGACGACGCAAGTTGGCGGGTGATCGGCCGCCAGGCGGAACGCGCGGTCGCCCTCTCGGACGTGACGAACCTGGAGGCCCTGGCCTACATCCATGAGCGTTTGGCCGGCCTGGGAGTCGATCGTGCGCTGGCTCGGGCCGGTGCTCGCGACGGCGACATCGTCCGCATAGCAGGGTTCTCGTTCGACTACGTCTCCGACGACGCGCCGACCGCTGCCCGATGAGCGACAACGCTCACGCTCCGACCGAGCCGACGGGTCGGCAGCTCGTGGTCGCGAAGATCGGTACATCGTCCATCACCGACGGCGAGGGTGCGATCGTCGAAGAAGCCATCGACAGGTTCTGCGCAGAGCTCGCTGCACTGCGCAGGGCGGGCCATCGCGTCGTGGGGGTCACGTCAGGCGCTGTGGCCGCTGGCCTCCCGGCGCTCGGTCTCGGCGGTGAGCGCCGGCCGCGCGACGCCGTGACCCTGCAGGCCGTGTCAGCTATCGGTCAGAGTCGCCTCATGCGGGTGTATGACCGGCTGTTGGAGGGCCACGGCATCATCGGCGGACAGGTGCTTCTCGCTCCTCTCGATTTCGGGGTCCGCCAGCAGTACCTGCACGCGCGAGCCACCCTCGAGCGTCTCATCGAGCTCGGCGTCGTGCCCATCGTGAACGAGAACGATGCCATCGCCGACGACGAGATCCGCTTCGGTGACAACGATCGACTGGCCGCCCTGGTCGCTCACCTCGTGCGCGCCGACCTGCTGGTCCTGCTGACCGACACCCCGGGTCTGCTGACCGCTGATCCCCGGCTGGACGCCGAGGCCTCCCTCATCGAGGAGATCGTGGAATTCGACAACGCGTTGGAAGCGAGAGCGGGGTCTGCCGGCAGTGCCCGGGGGAGCGGTGGCATGTCGTCGAAGGTGGCAGCGGCCAAGATGGCAGCCTGGTCCGGCGTGCGGACCGTGATCGCAGCCGCGGACCGTCCGAACGTGCTGCTCGATGCGCTCGCCGGGTCGGCCGGCGTCGGCACTGTTGTTCGCGCTCGGGACCGCCGGTTGGCGGCTCGGAAGCTCTGGATCGCCTTCGCTGTCGGTTCGTCGGGCACTGTGGTCGTCGACCAGGGCGCGTGCGACGCGTTGCTGGCACGCGGCGTGTCACTGCTTCCTGCAGGGGTCCGGGAGGTTCGAGGCGACTTCGCAGCTGAGGCCGCGGTGGAGATCGCCGGCCCGGATGGCGCCATAATCGCCAAGGGCCTCACCCGCATCGGAGCAACGCAGCTGCGCAGCGCTGCAGGGCGTCGTTCGATCGACCTGCCCGACGGCGTCTCGAATGTGGTCATCCACCGCGACGACCTCGTCGTCGTCCCGGGCTGAATCGCCGAATTTGGGTCGATCGACCGGAATATGCGCGGTGAAGTGACCCAAATCCGCGCGGCGCGCAGCGCGCGGCGGGCCAGGGGGCCAGACGGTCAGGCGCCGGGTTGGGCCTGTTCGACGGGGGCCGGTGTCGGTTGTGACGTCGGCGCGGTCGCCGACGCGGGAGTGCCCTCTCCGAGCTCTTCGCCCTCGGCCCCGGCGCCGACCGCCTCGGGTTCGGCCGGGGCGATGCCGAGCTGCGCACGGATCTCCGAGAGGCGAGCCTGGGCCTCGGTGTTGGCGGTCGCCTGTTCGATCTCGAGCATCCTGCTCTCGACCGAGCTCTCGGTGAGCTCGGACATGCCCTTCGCCTTGGCATAACGGGCCTCGATCTTGTCCTGCACCTCGGCGAACGTGGGGACGTCCTGGCCGACGGTCTCGGACAACGAGGCCATCGCCTTGTTCATCTGCTCTTGCATCTTGGCCTGCTCGAGCTGACCGAGCAGCTTCTGACGTTCGGCCAGCTTCTGCTGCAGGATCGAACCGTTCTGGCCGACCGCCGCCTTGGCCTGGTCCGACGCCTGCGAGGCGGAGTAGTGCATCTGCTTGAGCTCTTCGACCCGCTTCTCGTTCGACACGAGCTGGGTAGCGATCGTCTCAGCGGCCCTGGTGTACTCGGCAGCCTTCGCGGTATCGCCGCTCTTGGTCGCCTGGTCGGCCATCAGAACGGCTTGGCGGGCTGTTGCGCTCTGCTTCTCGAGCTCGGTCATGGCCCGGTTCAGCTGCATCTCCGTCTGCTTCTGCTGGGCGATGATGTTCGCCGCATGCTCCTTCAGCCGGCGATGCTGGTCCTGCGCCTCGGTGATGGCCTGTTCCAGCTGGATCTTCGGATCCGCCCTCTCACTGAACTTCTGGTTGGCGCCTGCACCGAGGTACTTCCAAAACCGCTTGAAGAACTTGATCATTCGTCGATCCTATGACACCTGGCCGAAAGGGCAGCCTCGAGAGTGGCCCGCCAGCGTTCAGACGGTCCTACCGCGACGCAACAGACGGTCGATGAGATCGGTGACCTCGTTGACCCGGAAGAGCACGATCACCCCGCCGTACACCCCGAGTCCCACCAGCACGCCCGAAGCGACCCGCACTGCTGCGGCGACTCCCGTCGGGCCGCCGACGACTTGGGTCACCGCCCAGACCGCGCCGGCCATCAACGCCGCGGCGGCTCCGATGCGGACCAACGTCGGAACCGACGCGGCCAGCCCGAGCCCACCGACTCGTCGGCTCAGCGCCGCCAGCGCAGCCAGCGCAGCCACGGAGTACGCCACCGAATACGCCCCGCCCAGTCCGCCGGCCCCGAGCCGGTTCACCATGGCCAGCGCGAAGACGACGTTGAGACCGTTTTCCAGGGCGTTCAGCAGGAACGGCGTCCTGGTGTCCTTCAGTGCGTAGAACCCCCGCAGCGAGAACAGGTACAGCGAGAAGCCGACGAGGCCGAGCGAGAAGCCGATCAGCACGTTGCCGGTCAGGTGGGCCGACAGCGCAGTGAAGCGTCCGCGTTCGAGGAGTGCGATCAACGGTCGGGCAAGCAACCCGAGGCCGACTGCGGCCGGCACGATCACCAGCGCCATGAGCCGGAACCCGAGAGTGAACCGTTCCCGGAACGCGCTGAGATCCGGTGCCCGGGCCAGCCCCGCGAGGTCAGGGGCGAACGTCGTCATGATCGATACGGCGAACAGCCCGTGGGGAAGCTGGAAGAACACGAATGCGTACGTGTAGGCCGACGCGGCGCCGACCCTTGCTGCGAGGGCCAGCACAGTGAAGAGAGCCACCTGGTTGGCTACCACGTAGCCGAGCGTCCATCCCGACAGGGAACCGACCCGACGCACCGCAGGATGCCGTAGGTCGAGATGCCACCGGGACCGCACGCCAGCGCGACGGACTGCCGGCCAGAGAACCACGGTCATGGCGACTATGCCTGCCGTCGTGCCGAGGCCGAGGAGCATCAGCAGTGCGAAGTCCCGGTGTAGCAGTGACAAGCTGAGCGGTTCCTTGGCCAGGCGCGGGAGCGCCAGAAGCATCGAGCAGACGACGATGTTGTTGAGCACTGGCGCGAACGCCGGTGCGGCGAAGGACTTGCGAGCATTGAGCAGGGCGGTGGCCAGCGCGGTGAGCCCGTAGAACAAGATCTGCGGCATGAACAAGCGCATGAGGGGCACGCCGACCGCGGCAAGACGATCGGCCCGGCCGTGGTTCACCCCGATCAGGTAGATGCGAAAGATGAGCGGAGCGGCCAGCAGGCCGATCGCTGTGATCGCCACCATGGCGGAGATCGCGACAGTGATGACCGCCGAGGTGCCGTCCTCGTCGTTGGTCTGGAAGAGCTCGACGAACACCGGCACCAACGTGGCCGACAGGATTCCGCCGAGCAGGAGCTCGTACACCATGTTCGGGGTGTTGTTGGCGAGGTTGTAGCTCTCGGCCGCGGCAGTCGTGCCGAGCGCGTAGGTGATCGCGAAGATCCGGACCAGCCCGGTGAGCCGGCTCAGGGCGGTTCCGATGCCGACGATCGCGCTCGAGCGGACAAGCCGCCCGGCGTCACCGGAGGGTCGAACTGCTGTCATGAAGGGTCGCTGGGGCCGCCCGGCGGGAAGGTGGTGGGGCTGGTCGTCCCGGCTGGCCCGGAGGCCGGGAGCGAGACTTGGCCCGGTCCGAGGGCCGCACCGTCGAGATCGGGGAAGTCGTCGCGCTGGCCTTCGTCTTCGAGCGCCTGTCGCAACGCCTCCATCTCGGTGACGATCCCGTCGACATCGTCGCCAAGTCCGGTGAGGCCCTCCGGACCGGCCTGCACCGAGAGCTCGATCGCTCGGGTGACCGATTCGTCTCGACGCGCGTCGAGCAGTTGGAGGCGGCTACGGGTGTCGACCAGCACCGCATCCATCCGCCCGGCCGTCGCGAGCTGAGCTTGGAGTGCTTCGAGGACCTTCGCTTGGGTGGTTCCTGCGGGCGGTGTGCCGCCGCTCTCGGCCACGAGCTGGTCGAGCTCACGTCGCGTCGATGCGTCGTCGACCTGGCTGCGAGCGCGGGCCAGCAGCTGGCCGCGACGGGCGATCCGCCAGCACTCCTCGACGCCCTCGTCGAGGCGGACACCGATCTCACCGAGGTGGTCGCGAAGCGGGCCGGGTCTCATGGTCCGCACGGCCTCGGCGAACCGGACCCGCGATGCGAGCGCGTGTTGCACGAACTGTCGCCATGGCTCGTTGACCGCGAACGGGTCGATCCGCTCGCCCTTGGCCGCCCGCGGTATGGCGACCGCGACGCGGATGCCGTATGCGAGCAGCCCAGCCAGTGCGCCGAAAGGCCCGAACGCCAGGACGCCGGCAGCCGCCCCGATCCCGGTGGCCAGGATGCCGCTCGGAGAGGTGAGGGACCGGGCAACTGGCGGCGAGTAGAACCGATCGCGAAAGCTCAGGCGGGGCACGGCTTCAGAAGTTGCTCACGACGGCGGTGAAGATCTTGTTGATGGTCGCCGGGTCACTGGCGTCGTACACGGCGGAGTTGGTCGCCTCGGCAATGGTGCGAAGCGTGCCGAGATCGGCGTCGCGGCCATAGGCGATGGGGAAGATCCTGATGGGCTTCGCCCCTTCACCCTCGCTCCCTCGGCGTAGGGCTGCCAGGAGCTTCTGCAGCTGTTGATCGTCGTCCTCCCGATTGCCGTCGTCGTTCATGCCGTCGGTGAGCAGCACCACAGCATTGATGCGAGTCGGGTCATAGTCGGCCTGGACCTTCTCGTAGGAGCTCTGGATGACCGAGTACAGCGGCGTGGCGTTCAGCGGGAACTGGTCGCGGATGCGTGAGGCAAGGGCCTCGCGCCTCGGGCCGATCGCCGTCACGGGTAGGAGGTCGAGGAAGTCCTGGTCCTGATCGGGACCGAGGCCGGTGGTGAAGATGCGAAGACCGACCGCGTCCTCCGGCTTGAACTGGTCGAGCGCTTCGATCGCGGCCTTCTTGGCCAGGTCGAGCTTGGTCGGTCCGTCCTGGTTGCCCGTGTCGGCAGGGTCTTTCATCGACCCGGACACGTCGAGGACGAGCAGCACCCGGGCGCTCTTGCGCTGGGTCTGCCACTTGTTCAACAGCTTGACGAGCACCGCCGGCTTGGGGACCTCGTACAGGGCCTGTGGTTGCTTCGGGTCGACCCCGTTGCTCGTCACGATCGGACTGCCGACAGCCACGTCCGGGTTCCCGGGGCGGAAGCCGAAGCGCAACACCTTGCGCTGGTTGACCGGTCGCTGCACGAATGCTTGGAACGCTGCCGCTGCCTGGCGCTCCTTCGCGTCGACCCACGGTGCGTCGAGAACGATGAACGGGTTGTCGGAGAAGAGCGTGCCCTCCTTGGGATAGACGGCCACGAGCGGGATGCGCGGTTTGCGGGGTCGTTCGCCGGGGCTGAGCACGCCGTCCGGGTTGCCCTGGTTGTAGTCGATGACCGATTTCTCCTCGACGGCAACGGCTGATGCGTACTGGAGCGATGTGCCCTGTCGGTCGGTTCGGAACCAGTTGTTCAGAAACGTCAGTGTCGTGTCTCCGTAGTGCACCACTGCTGACTCCACGCCCTTGGCAAACGCATTGTTCTTCGAGTTGTCGATGTCCTCGGCAGTCAGGCCCGACGACTTGCCTGCGGCGGCATAGGTTTGGCTGATCAGCTCGGACAGTCCGCTGGTCGAGAAGTTGGGGTTCGTCTTGCCGAGCCGGAACGGACCCCACTCCGGGTGACCGAACGCTGCCCAACCCCGTTTGTCGGTGGCCAGGCGCAGGATGTCAGACCAGCCGATCGGCTTGTCCGGATAGCCGAGGGCGGAGGCCATCGGCTGGGGCATGGCGATCGTGAGCGGCGTCAACATGAACGGCTTGGCCGAACCGACAAGGGCCTGTTTGCCTTGATCGGCGAGCCGTTGGTTCAGGATGGCTCCCCACGAAGTGGAGGCCGGCGACCAGACGACCGGGCGTGGGCCCTCGCTGCTGTCATCCCAATTCGTCGCGAGCAGGGCTGTGGCCGTCCCAGATGCCTTGCTCTGGGGTCGCACGAAGATGCAGCGACCATCGACTGTCGCCGGCTTGGATCCGTTGAACTGCTTGGCCAGGGTGGTCATGAGATCGAACTTCTCGGGCGAGACTGTCATGTCGACGGTCATGCAGTCTCCGGGGTCGCCGAGCCCGCTGTCGGTCTTCGCGCTGTCGGATGACTTGCTGGTCGAGGAGCACGCGGTCGCCGCCAGGAGAGCGACCAGAACAGCCGTGGTCAGCCTGCGGAGCGTCATGGAGCGATCTCCGTGCGAAGTGCTGACAAGACGTCGGGCGCCGGCAGTCCGGAGGTGGTGCCCCGGGTGGCCGACGCCCAGCCGGCGGATGCCAAGGCGCTCCTCGCGGCTGGCTGGTCGAACGCGTTCAAGACGGCCTGGGGAACCTTGTGGCCGCTCGGAGCCGTCAGCACCACCACTGTCGTCGCCACCGGTTCAGGGTAGATGACCACCAGACCCAAACCCTGGCCGCGAGTCGAAGCGGCAGCCCGTCGTGCAGAGCCTTCAGGGGCGACCACGGCGCTGAAGGCCGCTGGGCCCTGGATCGTCAGATCCGTCAGCTCGTCTCCCGATGGCTTCTGGTCGACGCTCGCCACGACGCGTGCAACGGACTTCGCGTCGATGTCGTCGATGCCGGGGTCGCGCTGGGTGGCTGTCGCCAGGGCCAGCGGGCCGGACAGGATGGCACCGAGAGCCGAGGCTGGGTCGCCCACGCCGACTTTGACAGTGCCTTGGAGCCGCGGGTTGTCAGGGGCGACGGCCGACCAGCTGAGCCCGGCGGATCGTACGAGGCAGCTCCAGGTGAGCTTCGCGGCGCGGCAGTGCTTGACCAGTGCGGCCACCCGATCATCGGGTGCCACGACGGCCAAACGGGCGGACGCGACCACGGTGCCTGCTTCGAAGACCTTCTGCTGGTCGGCTGCATCAGCGTTCACAATGGCGGGTGCCGGGCCGTAGGTGAGCCAGGCGTCGATGCTCGGGGCCGAGTCTGCCGCGTCGTCGACGTCGAGCGAGTTGGGCAGTACTCGGATGTCACTGCCTCGCGCTGCGTCACACACCTCTGTGAGCTCCGGCGCGCAGGCGACGGTCAGGCTGGTCCCAGTCGCTCGGGTTCCCCGGCGTTGGCGCGACCCGTCTGTCGAGTCGATCAGCTTGGACCGGACGACGAAGGCTCCGGCCACCATCGCCACCGCCGCCACCAGGGCGAGCACCCGCTTCACCGGGGCGACCGTAGTGGAGCGCTGATCAGGAACCTACGTCAGCTATGTCGGCTGCGGTGAGAGTCGTGAGGTCGACGTCGGTCGGCGAAGGCAGCATGACGATGCGGCTGGCCTGGCGGGCTACCGCGTCCTCGAACAGGTTGCGAGCCAGGCGGGCGTTGCCGAACCCTTTGTCTCGCGGCTGCGCCGCCAGCCAGGCTCGGACCTTCGCCTCCCCGTCCGCCGCGCAACGGTACCCGCCCTTGTCGCCCAGGTGCTCGAAGATCGTCCACAGCTCGTCATCGGAGTAGTCGGGGAACGCGATGGTCTTCGGAAACCGGGAGCGCAGGCCGGGATTGGCGTCGATGAACGTGGCCATCTCGTTGGTGTATCCCGCGGCGATCACCACCACGGAGTCCCGGCGGTCTTCGATCAGCTTCACGATCGTGTCGATGGCCTCGCGCCCGAAGTCGTTCTCGCCGCCCCGGGCGAGCGCGTAGGCCTCGTCGATGAGCAACACCCCCTGATCGGCTTGGTCGAAGACGGCAGTGACCTTGAGCGCGGTCTGGCCGACGTAGCCCGACACGAGTCCCGATCGGTCGGTCTCGACGAGATGGCCCCGGGACACCACTCCCAAGGTCCGGTAGATCTGCGCGAGCAGCCGGGCCACTGTGGTCTTGCCGGTGCCGGGGTTGCCGGTGAACACGAGGTGTCGACTCTGATCGGCGACCGGCAGGTGGCGTTCGAGCCGCAGCTTCTGGACACGCAACAGGTTGGTGACCAGCCGCACCTCCGTTTTGACCCCGGCCAACCCGACGAGGTGGTCGAGCTCGGAGAGGAGCTCCTCGATCGGGCGTGGTGGGCTCTGGGGAGGTGACGCTTCGGTGACCGGCGGAGCGGTCGTCGCCGCCGCAGTGGCCGCAGGCGACCCCCGCGCGACCGGGGTCTGCGGCGAGGGCAGGTCGGGTCCCGACCCTGACCGGGCGCCGGGCTGACCTGCTGTCGGAAGGGCGGGAAGGGCGGGAAGGGCGGGAAGATAACAGGCCGCCTTCCCGTGCTTCCGGGCTCTCCCGCCTTTCCCGTCTTTCCCGCCCGTCCCGCCCTAAGCTAACTTGGGGCATGAGAGTGGACGGCATGATCTTCGACATCGACGGCACGCTGGTCGACACCAACCCCGCGCACGTCGACGCCTGGCACCGGGCGTTCGAGCGCCTCGACTACCAGGTCTCCGTCGACCGGATCACGGTCGAGATCGGAAAGGGCGGCGATCTGCTGGTACCGTCCATCCTGGGCCAGAAGGCCGAAGACCGGGACGGCAAGGCTCTGCGAGAGGCGCAGAAGGAGGAGTACCTCGCCATCGCAAAGCGTGCGCGTTTCGCCGTGTTCCCCAAGGTGCCGGAGCTGTTCCAGGCGCTCCGGGATCGGGAGATCCGCAC
>JBBSGQ010000018.1:0-18473 GCA_038253965.1 Acidimicrobiales bacterium
CGAGCTCTTCGTGAGGATCGACACACGGGTGCGGGACAGCGACTCCATCAGCCGACGCCCCGCCTCTTCGGCCAATGGTCGGGCCAGACCGAGGAGCGCCCGCGGTTCCGCAGCGACAGCGCCCGGGTCGACCGACGGGGCAGGCATAGGTCGCACGCTACCGGTGCTCGCAAGTGGCACCGGTAGCGTGCGAAGGGTGACACAGCGCGAGGACGACGGGTGGGTCGACCTGCGAAGCGACACGGTCACCCGACCAACTGCGGCGATGCGAGCGGCGATGGCCGAAGCGGAGGTTGGCGACGATGGCTACGGCGAAGACCCGACCGTCAACCGTTTGGAGGAAACGTTCGCGGCCCGGGTCGGCAAGCAGGCTGCGGTGTTCGTGCCGTCAGGGACGATGGGCAACCAGCTCGCTCTGCGCTGCCTCGGTCGTCCGGGGAGCTCCGTGGTCGTCGGGGCGCGCCAGCATGTGGTGATCTACGAGAACGGGGCGGCCGGGATGAACAGTGGCACCCAGTTCCACCTGGTCGACGACCTCGACGGCACGATCGACCTGGCTGCTGTGCGCTTCGCGATCGAGGCGGCGAACCACCATCATCCGCAGGTCAGTGCCGTGTGCGTCGAGAACACCCACATGCCGGCCGGGGGGACTCCTTGGCCGCCAGGCCAGCTGGCGGCGATCGCGTCGTGCGGCGTGCCGGTCCACCTCGATGGTGCCCGGCTGTTCAACGCCGAGGTCGCCACCGGCGAGCCGGTCGCTTCGATCGCCGAGCCTGCGACGACCGTCATGTGCTGCCTGTCGAAGGGTCTGGCCGCACCAGTGGGCTCGCTGCTCGCTGGCCCGCATGACGTGATCGAAGCCGCCCGGCACGAGCGCAAACGCTTTGGCGGGAGCATGCGTCAGGCTGGCGTCATCGCCGCGGCCGGACTCGTGAGCCTGCTCGAGATGGTCGACCGGCTCAGCGACGACCACCGCCGAGCGAGAACGCTGGCCGAAGCGGTGGCCGAGCGATGGCCGGCCCTCGCGCTCGATCCGGCGACTGTCCGCACCAACGTCGTGGTGTTCGCCCATGCGGACCCGGCAGCCCTCGTCGCCCACCTGCAGGCGCTGGGCGTTCGGGCCGGCACCATCGCTCCAGGGGTCGTGCGGTTGATGACCCATCTCGACGTCGACGACGCAGGGACGCATCGGGCCGTCGAGGCTCTCCGAGGTGCGCCCTGAGAACTCAGGATGGTCGGCGGGCGCGGCGAGGGGCTGTCGGATCGCCGGTCTGCTGGATCGTTCGCCATTCGCCCATCGCTCGCAAGACGAGCACGGCCACGACTGCCACGCCTCCTGCGCCGACCACCGCTCCCAGGAGAGCGCCGACGCCGGTGATGGTGGCGCAGTTCCCGTGGCACTGCAGGTCGGCGACCGCCCAGCCGATGAGTCCACCGCACGTGCCGGCCACGACTATCGAGACGAACGCGAGGATGCGCGCTCCTGCGGGAGGAAGGGCCGAAGCCACCTCCGGTTCGTCGGGCGCTTCTTCGTCGCCGTCGTCGTCGGCTGCGGGCGGGTGACCGACCATCGGGGCATGGTACGGGCCGAGCGACGATCGCCAGGTCGAAGCGCTGACCGCAATAGCGCAACGGCTCCCTCGGAGGGCTCGAGGCGGTCGATCCACATCGTGGACCAGATGGCTGCTGTCGCGATCGTAGGATCGCTGCCGTGGCGCCCCTGGTCATCCTTCCGACGTACCAGGAAGCGGAGAACATCGCCGATGTCCTTCACCAGATCCGAGCCGCCGCGCCGTCGGTAGACGTGTTGGTGGTGGACGACGGCAGTCCCGATGGCACAGGTGATCTGGCCGAGGAGGCAGCGGTGTCGCTCGGCCGCGTGTCGGTGTTGCGTCGACCGTCAAAGGGTGGTCTCGGCCCGGCGTACCTGGCCGGGTTCGCGTGGGGTCTCGAGCGCGATCACGACGTCCTGCTCGAGATGGACGCTGATCTGTCCCACGACCCTCTCGAGTTGCCGCGGTTGCTCGGAGCGATCGCGTCAGGGGCCGATCTCGTCATCGGATCCCGCTACGTCCCGGGGGGCTCGGTGCCGGGGTGGCCCACGAGCCGTCGGCTCCTCTCCAGGTGGGGGAACCGGTACGTAGGACTGATGCTGCGGATGCCGGTGCGGGACGCGACTGCTGGCTTTCGTGCGTATCGGGCAGATTTCCTGCGCAAGCTCGATCTCGACGCGATCACTGCTGATGGTTACGGCTTTCAGGTCGAGATGGCTTACGCCGTCGAGCAGGCTGGTGGCAACATCGTCGAACTGCCGATCACGTTTCGCGACCGAGCACGAGGGACGTCGAAGATGTCACCGAACATCGTGGGCGAGGCGTTGTGGCTCGTCACCAAGTGGGGCGTTCGGGACCGTCTCGGGCGGGGTCGCGACGTCAGACGTTGACGCGGAGGCTCCCAGGTTGCCTCGACTCCTCGTCGAGCGAACACCACCGCCTGCAATGGTGAGAGGTCCGGGGCTCGCCGTAGGCTCGGAGGCAACTGAACATCAGCAGCCCCGAGGAGTGTGCCGTGCCTGGACCCACTGTCGAAACTCGCTCTGGTCCCGTACAGGGATCTGAGCTCGACAGTCTCGCGGTTTTCCGGGGGATCCCATTCGCGGCGTCACCGGTCGGCGAGTTGCGCTTCGCAGCTCCCCGGCCGCCCGAGCGCTGGACCGCGACGCTCGATTGCACAGGCTTCGGCCCGTCGGCGCCGCAACATCCGTCGGCGCTCGAGCAGATGCTCGGCGGATCTGATGTCCGCTACGACGAGGACTGCCTGCGGCTCAACGTCTGGTCTCCTGGTTGTGATCAGGCCGGTCGACCCGTGCTCGTCTGGATCCACGGGGGAGGGTTCCTCACCGGCTCAGGCAGCATCCCGTGGTACGACGGCGCGCATCTCGCAGCGCGCGACGCTGTGGTCGTCACCGTCAACTACCGGCTCGGCGTCCTCGGCTACCTCCACCTCGAGGAGCTGGGCGCCGGGTTCGAGGGATCGGGCAACGCCGGCCTGCTCGACCAGGTCGCTGCGCTGGGCTGGGTGCGCGACAACATCGAGGCCTTTGGTGGCGACCCTGCGAACGTCACGGTCTTCGGCGAATCGGCCGGGGCGATGAGCATCGGGTCTCTGCTCGGCACTCCCCAGGCTGATGGCCTGTTCGGCCGAGCGATCCTCGAGAGCGGCGCCTGCTCGCACGTGCATGACTCGGACTACGCCACCGAGGTCGCCCGAAAGTTCCTTGCCGAGATCGGTGCCGACATCAGCGAGCTGCGCTCCTTGCCCCTTGACACGCTCATGGACGCGCAGCAGCGCGTGTCATCGGGGTTCGCGTTCGAGGACGGTCTCCCGTTCCAACCGGTGGTCGACGGCAGGGTGATCCCCGCACACCCCCTCGATCGGGTCGCAGCGGGGATGGTGGCCGGCGTTGAGCTGCTGCTCGGTACCACGCTCGAGGAGATGAACATGTTCCTCCTCATGGAACCGGCGTTGGCCCAGCTCGACGAGGCAGCAGTCGCCGCTCGCGTGGACGCGTTCTTCGTCCCGCAGGGCCAGGAACCCGGCCATGCTCTGGCGGCCTACCGCGAGCGCCTGGCGAATGCGCCGGTCTCCGAGGTGCTGAGTGCGGCGCTGACCGACCACACGTTCCGAATCCCGGCGATCCGCCTTGCCGAGGCACAGGTCGCTCACCAGCCGAACGTGTGGATGTATCTGTTCACTTTCTCCAGTCCGGCGTTCGGCGGAGCGCTCGGGGCCTGCCATGCCCTCGAGGTGCCGTTCGTCTGGGACAACCTCGACGCGACGGGAGCAGCGATGTTCGTCGGCGGGGTGGGGCCTGCCCACCAGCGCCTGGCGAAGCAGATGGGCGATGCCTGGGTCTCTTTCGCCCGCAACGGAAGCCCGGCTGCCGATGACCTGCCTGACTGGCCTCGCTACGACCTCGCCCGTCGCAGGACCATCCGGTTCGACGTCGACGAGATCGAGGTGATCGAGGATCCGATGTCGAGCGAACGTCGCGCCTGGGACGGCATCGAGCTCTGACCCGAAGCCCCCCGTCGGATCACACACCACTCCTCCAGTGCGAGCCTGGCTGGTTGGCGGCGCCATCGTCGAAGGTCCCGATGGGCTCCTGCTGGTGCGCAACCGCCGTCGTAACGGTGCGCTCGACTGGTCCCCTCCTGGCGGCGTGATCGACGCGGGGGAGAGCGTCATCGAGGGCTTGACCCGCGAGGTTGCGGAAGAGACCGGACTGACCGTCGCGCGGTGGACCGGACCGATCTATGAGATACAGGCCGACGCACCAGACCTCGGTTGGACGCTGCGGGTCGAGGTACATGTAGCAACGCAGGTGAGCGGTGAGCTGGCTCTGGAGGACCCCGACGGGATCGTCGTCGATGCCCGGTACGTGGCAGCCGACGCTTGCCTCGACCACTTGACCGACGCGCACCCCTGGGTACGCGAACCGCTGGCCGACTGGTTGGACGAACGCTGGGCCGGCAGTCGCAGCTTCGCCTACCACATCGCCGGCGCAGATCTCGCGTCACTCACTGTGACGAGGTTGCACCGATGAGCGAGCCGGTAGGGCGAGCGAATGGCTGGCACGGTTGGTTTCTCGCCACGCAGTGGCGAGCGCTCATCGGTGCTGACCTGGTGGCCGACCGGTTGGTAGTTCCCATGCATGTGACGAGGCTGCACCGATGAGCGAGCCGGTAGGGCGAGCGATCTTGCATGTGGACATGGACGCGTTCTTCGTATCGGTCGAGCTGCGGCGCCGGCCCGAGCTGGTCGGCCAACCGGTGGTCGTCGGAGGCACTGGCAACCGAGGCGTGGTCGCTGCGGCGTCCTATGAGGCGCGAGCGTTCGGCATCCATTCGGCGATGCCGAGTGGCCGGGCCCGCAGGCTCTGTGGCCATGCGGTGTTCCTCCCGGGTGACCACCATCACTACGGCGAGGTCAGCGCGCGGGTCATGGAGGTGTTCCGGTCCTTCACCCCTCTGGTCGAGCCGATCTCGCTCGACGAGGCATTCCTCGACGTCACCGGCGCAGAGAGGTTGCACGGCACGGGCCTGGACATCGCCCACGCCGTGCGGAAGCGGATCCTCGGCACCGAGGGCCTCGAGTGCTCGGTCGGAGTGAGCGCTGTCAAGTTCATCGCCAAGCTTGCATCCGAGGCGGCGAAGCCGTCCGCCTCGCCCGGTGGTCCACGCCCCGGAAAGGGAGTGGTGGTGGTCGAACCCGGGAACGAGTTGGCCTTCCTGCACCCGTTACCGGTCCGGGCGCTCTGGGGCGTCGGGCCGGCGACACTGGCCAAACTGGAGCGGCTCGGCGTGCGTACGGTCGGTGATCTCGCGGAGCTTCCTCTCGACGCGGTGGTTGGCTCGCTCGGCAACGCATCCGGGAACCATCTGCATGCTCTGGCCAATGCCGTGGATCCGCGCCTGGTGGTGCCCGAGCAACCACCCAAGTCGGTAGGTCATGAGGAGACGTTCGCCCAGGACCATCATGAACGCGCCACGCTTGACCGCGAGGCGGTTCGGATGGCTGACGCCGTGGCCGCCCGTCTGCGCCATCATCGACTGGTCGGACGCACGGTCACCCTCAAGGTCAGGTTCCATGACTTCCGCACCATCACCCGGTCGATGACCGTGGCCGACGGTGTGGACTCTGGTGTCGTGATCGGTCGGGCGGCGAAGACGTTGCTGTCTGGGATCGACCCGACCGGCGGGGTGCGACTGTTGGGCGTCAGCGTGAGTCACCTGGACACGCGGGGGCCTCGCCAGCTGAGCCTCGACGAGCTCGATGTGGCCGGGTGGGATGGCGCCGACGCCGCCATCGATGCCATTCGTTCACGGTTCGGGACGGCGGCCGTCGTGCCGGCCACCCTGGTCGGTCCGGGCGGCGTCCGGGTCAAGCGTCGCGGCGACCAGCAGTGGGGGCCATCCGGTGGCCGCGGGGCTCGGCCGAACGAGCCCCGGGGCGATCCTTGAACGTGATGGCGGATCCCTGTTCCAAGGCCCAAAAACACGTGCCGCCGACGTTGTCGTGCCTGAGGTCCTGTGCGAGACTCAGCCCGACAAGGGGTGCTTGAAGGGGTCATGGACGTGCCGCTTTCCGAGGACGAGCAAAGGATCCTCCAGGAGATCGAGTCGCATTTCCACGCGAGCGATCCTGAGTTTGCCGGCGAGCTCGGCAAGCACAGCGTCTACGCCCATTGCCTCCGGCAGATGAAGTGGGCAGGCCTCGCCTTCTTCGCAGGCGTCGTGGTGTTGGTGGTCGCGTTGGCCACGGCCACGACGTTTTTCGTCGCGTTCATCGGTTTCGTGCTCATGCTCGGCGCCGCCCTGTGGTTCGAACGCAGTCTGCGCAAGCTCGGTCGTGCCGGCATGCAGCAACTTTCCCAATCGCTGCGATCCGGTGGACTGCGCGAGTACTTCGGCTCGACCAGTCAACGCATGAAGGACCGTTTCCGCCGCGACGAGTGAGCTCGGCGATCTGGGTCGTTTGAGTACCAGCGGCTTGTCTGTTGACGGGCTCGCTTGTCGGGAGGCTTGGGGTGAGCGGTGGGCCCTGGTCGCGCGAGCCGACGAGGGGCCAATCGGGATCTGGCACGGTCCCGGCCTGTCATGCGTCGGTCCACCTCGATCTGGATGGCGCGACTGATCGCTTCAGCCCTCCCCACCTTTGCGGACGCCGGATGGGCGTTGGACCACGCTGACTCTGACGCCACTGAAGCGAGCTCTCGGTGTGCCTCGGCGGAGGGGCCGAGCGCCGAGGCGACCCGCGAGGCGTACTCGTGGTGGGTTTCGCTCGAGTACGGCAACGTCGACCCGGTGCGGGCGACCGCATCGCTCGCCTCGTCCCAGGCGAGGGCTACCCGTTCCGAAGGTGTCACGGCGCGGGTCCGAGCCTGGCGTCGTCTCACCGCGGGCAGGCCGAGCGCGAGGAGGACATAGCCGAAGCCGATGATCAACAAGGCGAACACGATCACCACGAACGGGTTGTCGATGGTCTTGCGGCGTCGACCGCGGGCGGCGAGGCCGTTGCCGGCATCGACGTTGAACTTCCGAGGGTCGAGCTTCGGTGCCTTGGTCGGGACGGACGAGCTGGGCGTCGAGTCGGGCACCGTCGTCTGTGTGCCCGGAAGCAACCGCGTCGTCGCCTGCTGGGGCTTCACTCCCGTGTAGGACTCGGCCCCCGGCGCACCACGTCCCGGGGTCGGCTCGAACGGGACCCAGCCGAGATTTGCGAACCACACCTCGGGCCAGGCGTGAGCGTGTTTGCCCTTCACCCGGTACAGCTCCGGATCGCTCGGGTCGACGTCTCCCGGCGTGAAGCCGACCGCCACACGCGCCGGCAAGCCGATGGATCGAGCCATCGCGGCGTAGGTCCCGGCGAACTGCTCGCAGTAGCCGCGCCTCGACGAGAGGAACTCGGCGATGGCATCCTCGCTGTGGCCCGCGGGAACGTGCAGATCGTAGGTGAACCGGTCCCGGAACCAGTTCTGCAGGAGGAGAGCACGATCGAACGGATCCCTGCCCGGTCGGGTCACGGTGCGGGCCAGCCGTGCCGCCCCGCCGTTGAAGTCCTTGGGTAGCTCGAGGTACTGCCGGCGGATGTATGCCGGGAACGATTCGGTGGAGCGTCGGAGCTCTGCCGCCGTGTAGCGCGGCGCGTCCGAGACGACGTTGTAGATGAACCCGTCGGATGTGTTGCGGTCGTCGTCGACGATCAGCGTCGACGAGTCTGCATCCCAGCGCATCCGCGTGTCGCCGGGATCGACCGACGACGCCTCGAACGCCGCAGGTACCCAGATCGCGCTGAGCGCCCCGATCTCGAACTGTTGGCTGATCCGGCGTGGATCATGGGAGTCGGGAGCGTTCTTTGCGAGCTTGCCCCGTGCCCGAGAGAAGGAACCACCCGAGGACCAGATCCGGCCGTCGAAGGTGTCGAGAGAGGTGAGGCGCCAGTAGGAGGGCCGGTTCGACCGGACGTTGAACGCTTCGTCGTTCGACTCGTCGACGAGCCGTTTGCGGATGTCGACCAGTGGGCTGACAGTTATGCGTGAGCCGATGTTGCCCGAGCCCTGTCGCCAGGGCAGGGCGGCCTTGCGGCCCGCACCGGGGACGTGCGGTCCGAGCACTGCACCGCCGATCAGAGCGATCCCACCCAGGGCCGCGCCGACTCGCACGATCGATCGACGACCCGAGCCAGGCGCTGCTGTCACCCACGTACCGGCGCCCTCTTGGCGGGCGATGCGGTGCACCAGCATGAAAGCGAGAGCGGCCGCGGCGAACAGCACTGTGGCCTCCACCCGGTGGCGCGGTGCTCCGAGCATCGAGCCGAACACGAACAGGACAGCGGCCGGCGCCAGTGATTCCGCAGCAGCCCAGAGGCGGAAGGCCGCCCAGTCAGCGAACCATATGCCCGCCCAAACCGCGACGGCCGCCGCCAGCTGAAAGCCCGGCAACACCGGAGCTGGCGCCACGACGACACCGAATCGCTTCCATGCGTGGCGGAGCGCTGCGTCGGCGGCGTCGAGGGTGTGGGGAGTGGGGATACCGATCACTGTCGTGCTGCCAAAGAGCAACCATGCGATGAGGACCGCGCCAGCAACGAGCGCGATGACCGCGATCAACGGAGCGGGTAGGCGCCTCCTTCGACACGCTGCTGCTAGGGCGTGACCTGCGACAGCCAGCACCGTGAGGGGCAGGAAGAACGTGATGTCTTGGTAGAGACGAGCCAAGCCGGCGATCGCTGCGACGGTCAGCAGCGCCAAAGCCACCTCGGCGACCACCACCGGCGACATGTGTCTGCGATGCGCGGCCACGGCCCAAGCGCGCGGCCCGACGGTCTGGTCAGAAGCGGTCACCCGACGAGCCGTCCTGACGTACCGCCCTCTGAGGTCGTCAGCGGCAAGGCAGATCCGCCCGCGACCTGGTTCCACGCGCCGGCGAACTGTCGCTCATCTGTGATGCGAAGCACGCGCACCCTGCGTGCACCGGGTGGGATGGCGAGGCGCACACGGCGCTCACCGGCCTCCGGGGAGGGGTCCCAGCTCGATCGCTCGAACAGGACGATCGTGACCATGCCGAAGCGACCGCGGAGCTTGAGAAGCGCATCGATGTCCTCGTCGGTGGGGCTGGCCAGGATGGCTACGAGGGCGCCACCCGGTCCGCGCTTCAACAGGTTCAGCAGCGGGTGCAAGCTGACGGTCCGGCTGCGGGGCACCACTGCCAGCTGCTCCATCACCTGATCCACTTGGGCGTGACCGTCGACGTGACCGGAGTCGGTGCCGTCGGTGACCATCAGACGGGCGAGGTCGCGGTGTCGGAAGGACGCCATGACGATGCTCGCGGCGGCCGAAACCGCCAGCTCGAAGGACTCAGGTGACGTCGTGTCCCGTCGAGCATCGAGGAGCACAGTGGTCCGACCCTGCCAGGGCACCTCGTCCTGGCGCACCATGAGCTCGCCCCGCCGGGCTGTCGAAGCCCAATGGACACGACGCAGATCGTCGCCCACGACGTACTCGCGCAGCGCGTAGAAGTCCTCGCCGCCCTGTCCGAGGACGTTGGGATGATCAGCTCCGGCGTGAGGGTCATCACGGCCGACAGAATGCGGGAGAGGGCTGAGCTGGTCGACGCGAGGCAGCACCGTGAGCTGGGCGACGTCGGCGACCGCAAACGACCTCTCGGCCAGTCCGAACGGATCGTTGACAACGGCCCGCAGCGGCCCAGCCTGCAGGATGCCTCGGCGATCGGTCGGCAACTGGTATGCCGCTGCGAGCTGCCGGCCGGACTCGAGCGGACCGAGCAGGAGCTCGGCGCCTGCGGTGTCGGTGACCGGGTCGTGGAGTCTCACCACACCAGTGCGGCGCGACCCGGCGTTGCGCGCCGTCAGCTCCACTCGGCTCGGGGTCCCTGCATGGACGCGTGGAGGGTGAAGTGTCCGCCGAACTGCCAGACGCGGCTGCGGCCGAGCCACGATCACGACAGCCACCCCGACGAGCAGCAGTCCTGCGGTGCCGAGCAGGAACATCTCGAGCAGACCGAGCAACCGGCCGGCGATCAGCAGTCCGAGCGAGGCAAGGACGACGATCCAGCCCTGCCGATTCACCATGCCGAGGCTCGCCGCTGCACCCTGTTTTGCTGACCGGTCATGCGGGACGGGGGACCGCTGAGATCGGGACGCTGTTCAGCACGTCCTCGACGACGTCAGCCGCATTCAGCCCCTGGAGCTGGGCTTCGGGGCTGAGCAGCAGCCGGTGGGAGAGCACCGAGACGGCCAAGGCCTTCACGTCGTCGGGCACGACATAGGAACGACCTTCCGTGGCGGCGCGAGCCCGTGCGACGCGTTGCAACGCAAGGGTTGCGCGAGGTGACATGCCCACTGCGACCGCCGGGTGGTCGCGGGTCGCCCGTGCGAGGTCCACCAGGTACGCCCGCAACGGGGTGGCGACATGCACTGCTCGAACAGCTGAGACCAGTCCGGCGACCTGTCCGGCGGTCAGCACCGGCCCGAGCCTCTCGAGTGCGTCGTCGCCTCCGTGGGTGTCGAGGATCGACACTTCAGCCTCGCGGTCGGGGTAGCCGACGGACACCCTCATGAGGAACCGATCGAGCTGGCTCTCTGGCAGAGGATAGGTGCCCTCGTGCTCGATCGGGTTCTGGGTGGCTATCACCATGAACGGCGGTGGGAGGTGGTAGGTCACACCGTCGACGGTCACCTGCCGTTCGGCCATGGCCTCTAGCAGGGCCGACTGGGTCTTCGGCGAGGCCCGGTTGATCTCATCGCCGAGAACGATGTTGCAGAAGACCGGGCCGGGTCGGAAGTCGAACAGGCTTGTCGACCGGTCCCAGACGCTCACCCCGACGACGTCCGACGGAAGCAGGTCAGGCGTGAACTGCATCCGTCCGAACGTGCAGTCGAGCGAGGTGGCCAGGGCCTTGGCCAGGCTCGTCTTACCGACGCCTGGGACGTCTTCCACCAGCAGGTGGCCTTCGGAGATGAGGCACAGGAGTACGAGCTCGATCACGTCGGGCTTGCCCTGGATGACCCGCGCGATGTTGTCGGCGACTGCCCCGAAAAGCTCGGCGAAGCTCTCGGTGCGCTCAGCCGGCTGCTCGGTTGCCACGCATCCACTCCTCCGGGAAGACAGTGCCCGCCAAATCTAGGCGGTCGAGCCGGCCGGTCCTCCTCGAAGCCGAGTGCTCTACGGTCCGCATCGGTGAAACCTGGTGCCGACCACGTCCTGGCCGTCGACATAGGCGGCACGAAATGTGCCGCTGCGGTCGTCGATCGAGGAGGCATCGTCGTGCACCGGGACCGTGCGGCGACGTCCGGCAGCGATGCCGAGGACCTGTTCGCTTCGTTGTGCCGTCTGGTCGATGGCGTCCGCAGTGTGGCGAACGTCGCCATATGCGCCGTCGGTGTCGGCTGCGGCGGCCCGATGCAAGCCGGTGGTGTCCGTGTCTCCCCGCTCAACATCCCGCAATGGCGAGGTTTCCCACTCCGAGAGCGCCTGGCGTCGGTGTCCGATCTCCCGGTCACGGTGGACAACGATGCCAAGGCGTTGGCTCTGGCCGAGGGGTGGATCGGCGCAGCGCGAGGCGTTCGGGACTTCCTCGCGATGGTGGTGTCAACGGGCATCGGTGGCGGCATCGTGCTGGACGGGCGCCTGCTCGATGGCTCCGGCTCCAACGCAGGACACATCGGCCACATGGTCGTCGTGCCAGGCGGCCGACCTTGCGTGTGTGGGAGTCACGGATGCCTCGAGGCCGAAGCCTCGGGTACTGCCATCGCTGCGATCACGGGTCGGCCCGCGGCGCAAGCCGATGTAGCCACGCGGGCGCGCACCGGACGGCTGGCCGGTCAAGCCGTGGCATCGGTGGCCAACCTCCTCGACCTTCGGCTGGCGTGCGTCGCGGGCTCTGTCGCCCTCGGGTTCGGCGCTGCGTTCTTCGCGTCCGCCCAGGCGGAGATCGACGCATCGGCCCGTCTCGACTTCTCCCGCGGGGCTCGGATAGTGCCCGGCGGCCTTGGTGATTCCGGACCGTTGGTCGGAGCCGCCGCGCTCGCCTGGCGGGCCGAGGGGTTCGACATCGGCATCGGCTGAACCACCCGCAACCGGTAGGTTCTGGGTCATGGATCCGACCTATGCACCTGAGGCCGAGGCGTTCCGGGAGCGGATCCGGGCGTTCCTCACCGAGCACCTGCCGGATGGCTGGAAGGGGATCGGTGCGCTGCCTCGCGACGAGGTGCTTCCGTTCGCTCAGCAGTGGCGCAAGACGCTGCATGCCAACGGGCTCCTCGCGCCGTCATGGCCGAAGGAGCTCGACGGGGGAGGGCTGAGCGCCCTCGAGCAGGTCATCATGGCCGAGGAGTTCAGCAAGGTCGGGGTGCCGCCGGGCACCGGTAACGATGTCTTCGGCATCCAGATGGTCGGCAACACGATCCTGCACTGGGGCACACCCGAGCAGAAGGCCCACTTCATCCCTCGCATCATGAGCGGCCAGGACGTCTGGTGCCAGGGCTACTCCGAGCCGAACGCAGGTTCCGATCTCGGCAGCCTGGGTTGCCGGGCCGAGCTCGACGGCGACGAGTGGGTGCTCAACGGTCAGAAGATCTGGACGTCCGGCGGTCACATGGCCAACTGGATCTTCGTGCTTGCCCGCACCGACCCCGACGCTCCCAAGCACAAGGGCATCTCGTTCCTGCTCGTGCCCATGGACCAGCCGGGCGTCGAGGTCCGCCCGATCGCCATGATCTCCGGCGAGTCGGAGTTCAACGAGGTGTTCTTCACCGACGCTCGGTGCCCGAAGGAGAACGTCGTGGGCGAGGTCAACGGCGGCTGGGCGGTTGCCATGTTCCTCCTCGGTTACGAACGAGGTGAGGCCGCCGCGACGTTCCCGGTGATGTTTCGCGCCGAGCTCGACCGGCTCATGGTGCTGGCCCGAGAGCATGGTCGAACCGAGGACCTGCTCATCCGCCAACGGCTCGCGTGGTGCCACAGCAAGGTCGAGATCATGCGCTACCTCGGGATGAAGACGCTCACCGGGTTCCTCCGAGGCGTACAACCCGGGCCAGACTCCGCGATCTTCAAGCTGTACTGGAGCGAGTACCACCGGGTGGTCACCGAGCTCGCGGTCGACATCCTCGGTGCGGACGCGATGGTTCCTGACGGCCGCTGGCCGGTCAGCTCCTTCCAGGCCGACATGCCGGGAGCGCCCAACGACAGTGCAAGTTGGGTCGGCGTGTTCTTCAACGCACGGGCCGGCACGATCTATGCAGGCACCTCCCAGGTGCAACGCAACATCATCGGTGAGATGGTGCTCGGCCTACCCAAGGAACCACGCCCTGCCACGCCCACCTCGTGGCGAGATGACCAGAAAGCGTTCAAAGCGGCGACTCCCGCGCGCGTGTGACGTCGTCCACCTCGCCGGTATCAGCCGGGTGGGCGGCGCGTGCCGCCCTCGCACTGAGCCGGCGGCCGCCGCTGTGGCCGACCGCGATCGCCCAGCTGTTCCGCCTCGCCAGCCCGGGCTGGTGGCGCCATCGGCCCTTCCTTCCCCTGCCGGACCCGGCCTACCTCCGTTTCCGCCTGGAGACCGCCTATGGCGATGAGCGTGAACCCGATCCTGCCGATGTCGTGACCTATGTCCACTGGTGCCGCGACTGGCGTGGTTGACCGCCGGGCCACCCCGAGCGGGCCAATCTAGGGTGTCGTCGCCGACCGCTCTACCGAGACCGAGGAACCATGCATGACGTCGTGATCCGTGGAGGGACCGTCGTCGATGGCACCGGCGCGATCGGGCGAGTGGCCGACGTCGCCATCACCGACGGGGTGATCACCGAAGTCGGCCTGGTCGACGGCTCGGCGCGTCGCGAGCTCGATGCGGACGGCCTGCTGGTCACGCCGGGCATCGTCGACATCCACACGCACTTCGACGGTCAGATCACATGGGATCCGTTGGTGACGCCGAGCTGCTGGCACGGCGTCACCACTGTCGTGATGGGGAACTGCGGTGTCGGGTTCGCACCGGTGCGGCCCGATCGGCGGGCATGGCTGATCGGGCTGATGGAAGGGGTCGAGGACATCCCGGGCGCTGCCTTGTCCGAAGGGATCGTGTGGGAGTGGGAGAGCTATCCCGAGTACCTCGATGCCGTGGCCGCCAGGCCGATGGCCGTCGACGTCGGCTCGCTCATTCCCCACGGAGCTGTGCGGTCCTACGTGATGGGGGAGCGGGGAGCGAAGAACGAGCCTGCGACCGACGACGACATCGTGGCGATGGCGGCCATCGTGGGTGAGGGGATGCTGGCCGGCGGCCTCGGGTTCTCCACATCGCGCACCATCGCCCACATGGCCATCGACGGTGAGCCGGTGCCGGGCACGTTCGCGGCCGAGGCCGAGTTGTTCGGTATCGGCCGAGTGCTCGGCGACCTCGGAGCGGGGGTGTTCGAGCTCGCCCCTGCCGGAGCCTTGGGCGAGGATCTCGCCGCGCCGGAGCGGGAGATGGACTGGATGCGCCGCCTCGGCGCAGCCATCGGCCGACCTGTCACCTTCGCGCTCACCCAGAACGACCATGATCCCGACAGCTGGCGGCGGATGCTCGAACTGTCCGGGCAGGCCGCGGCCGACGGGGCTTCGGTGCGTCCTCAGGTGGCAGGGCGACCGGTGAGCCTGCTGCTCGGGTTGCATACGTTCCACCCCTTCGCCTACTGCCCGGCCTGGTCCGAGATCGGTCTCTTCCCAGTGGCGGAGCGCGCCGCCCGCATGGCTGATCCCGATCTCAAGGCGCGTCTGCTGGCCGAGGCGGCCGATGCCGATCGGATCCTCGCTCAGTTCCTCGACCCGGAGCGGGTGTTCCCGGTCGGTGCGGTGCCGAACTACGAGCCCGACCCGTCGACCAGCGTCGCCGCGAGAGCGCGGGCCTCCGGGCGCTCTCCGCTCGAGGTGTTCTACGAGGACCTGCGCGCCGACGCTGGCGAGGCGCTCTTGCTGCGGCCGCTGCTCAACTACACCGACTTCAACCTCGACGCCGTGCGGGAGATGCTGTTGCATCCGACCAGCGCATGGGGCCTCGGCGATGGCGGCGCCCATTGCGGCACGACGTGTGATGCAAGTACGCCGACGTACATGCTCGCCCACTGGGCTCGCGATCGGGACCATGATCGCTTGCCGGTCGAGTGGGTGGTCCGGAAGATGACGAGGGACACCGCCCGGCTCTTCGGGATGACGGACCGCGGGACGCTCGAGCCTGGGATGCTCGGCGACGTGAACCTCGTCGACTTCGACAACGTCGCCCTGCGTCCTCCTGAGCTGGTGCACGACCTCCCGGCCGGTGCTCGGCGCTTCATCCAGCGCGCCGATGGCTGGGTGGCCACCGTGAAGCGAGGCGAGGTGGTGCTGCGCGACGGCGAGGACCAGGGCGCTCGACCAGGACGCCTCCTGCGTGGGGCAGCAGCGCGACGCTGACGAACCGACGAACCGACGAACCGACGAACCGACGAGCCACCGCGATCGCCCGCCAACTGCCAAAGCCGGAGCTACCCTCCTCTCGCAATGGGGAGCGCCCTCGTCCTCAACGCCACCTATGAGCCGTTGGCTGTCGTCCCCAGCCGGCGCGCGGCAATCCTCGTGCTGGCTGACAAGGCGGACATCCTCGATGTCAGTGGCCAGGTCCTGCACTCCGAGCGAACGACGGTTCCGCTTCCCTCAGTCATCCGTCTGCGGTACTTCGTCCGCGTGCCGCACCATCGAAACGTCGCGCTCAGCAGACGAGGCGTGTTCGCACGTGACGCGCACTCCTGCCAGTACTGCGGGAACAGGGCCGAGACGCTCGACCATGTCGTCCCCCGCAGCCGCGGAGGATCGCATACCTGGGACAACGTGGTGGCGGCGTGTCGACCGTGCAACGTCGGAAAAGCCGACCGTTTGCTCCACGAGACCCGTCTGTCGCTGCGGGTCGCACCTGTCGCGCCGCGACAGCTGAGTTGGGTGCTGGTGTCGGTAGGGCGCGTCCCCTCCGCCTGGGAGCCGTACCTGCCTCGCGTCGCAGCCTGATGGCTGGGCGGGATCTCGCGTCGGCCTGATGGGCCGTCCGGTTCGCGTCGAACTGCGTCGGGTCTCGCTCCGGCTGCTCTCCCCGTTCGTGACGCCTCACGGCACCGAGCACAGCCGCGATGTGGTGATCGTCCACGTCACGCTCGATGACGGCAGCAACGGGTGGGGCGAGTGCTCCGCCCTCACCCACCCGACCTATAGCGGTGAGTACACGGCGGGCGCCTGGTCGGCGCTGCGCGACGAGCTGATACCACGCTTCTTCGCCGGCCGTCCATGGGGGATCGTGGGCCACCCGATGGCGTCGGCCTCCCTGCTCACTGCCGAGGCCGATGCTGACCTGCGACGGATCGGGCGGCGGTTGGCGGATCAGCTCGGGCTCATGCACCACTCCGAGGCGCGGAAAACGGTCCTGTCCCGTGCGGTGGTCGGCATGGGTGAGACCGTCGACATGGTCCTAGCGGAGGTCGGTCGGCGCATCGGTGAAGGACACCGAGCGGTCAAGCTCAAGATCCTGCCTCGCCGACTGGATCTCGACGCGCTCGGCGCCGTGCGGGCGACCTGGCCGGACCTCGACTTGGCGGCCGATGCCAACGGATCCTTGTCGGTCGGCGATGAAAGGGTGTTGCAGCGCCTCGAGGCGGTGGGTCTGAGCTACCTGGAGCAGCCCGTGCAGGCCGACGACCTCGATGGCGCGGTTGCTCTCGCGCGACGGCTCGAAACACCGATCGCCCTCGACGAGTCGATCACCTCCGACGCCGCTGCTCGCACAGCCATCAGGTTCGGCGCGACCGACATCCTCAACGTGAAGCCTGCCCGGGTCGGTGGCCCCGTCGAGGCGTCACGCATCGTGCAGACCGCAGCCGAGCTCGGCATCCCGGCATACGTAGGGGGCATGCTCGAGACCGGCATCGGCCGAGCCGGTGCGCTGGCCGTCGCCGCCCTCGAGGGCTGCACGTTGCCAACGGATCTGGGGCCCTCGGCTCGTTACTTCGCGGCTGATCTGACCGAGCCGTTCCTGCTCGGGGCCGACGGCGCTCTGACCATCCCGTCAGGCCCCGGTATCGGCGTGGTGCCGGACCCGGCCCGACTCGACGCCGCAACAGTCGACAGTGCGGTCTTCGAGCGCTGAGAGCGAGCCAGAGGTGACCGAGGTCGCGATGCGACCGCAGGACGACAGTGCCTGGACCGTGGAGCATCACACCGGGTCGGCCGCAGCCTTCCACGAGCGGCCGCTGCCGTCCCCGGTCCGCCGCTCCGTCTGGTGGTTCGTCGTCGACCGACCAGCTCTGGTGCTCGGCAGCGCTCAAGACCCAGCCGTGGTCGACGCGGCGGCCGTCGCAAGGGCTGGCTTGGACCTGGTGCGAAGGCACAGCGGCGGTGGTGCAGTGCTGCTCGTACCGGGCGACGTGTCCTGGGTCGACCTGCTCGTTCCGGAGCGCGACCCGCTCTGGGACGACGATGTGGGTCGGGCGTTCGACTGGCTCGGCGACGTGTGGGTCGCGACGCTCGCCTCGCTCGGGGTCGAGGAACCTCGAGCCCATCGGGGGTCGATGCGGCGCACGAAGTGGTCGGATCTGGTGTGCTTCGCCGGTCTCGGTCGTGGCGAGGTCACGGTCGCCGGGCGCAAGGTGCTCGGCATCTCCCAGCGCCGGACCCGGGCAGGCGCCCGCTTCCAGTGCGCCCTGCTCCACCGGTGGGACCCCGCAGCGCTGGTCGACGCCCTTGCTCTGGAGCCGACCGCCCGCCGTCGGGCTTCGGCCGCTCTGGCTGGCGTGGCAGCCGGCGTCTCCCCCCAGAAGCCATCGAACGGGACGGATCAGCTCGAATCGGCCTTCCTGTCGCACCTGCCGGAATGAGACCGGACACTCCTTTCGGCCATGCCATCGCAGCAACCAACACAACATCCTGTACCTGTGGAGCGATGTGGGTTACGATCCCAGTCAGTGGAGGATCAGGGAGCAGCTATCACCCAATCCACCGTCGCGGTGCCGAGGGCGGAGAAGCTCGATCACGCGGCGTTCGGCGACCAGTTCTGTCTCCACCTCGATGCAAAGGGCCGGGTGATCCTTCCGTCGGTCTTTCGACAGGCGTTCCAGTCCGGAGGTCGTCTACGCACCTACGAGCGCGAGTGCCTCGGTTTGTGGACCGAGAAGGGGTTCAAGCTCTTCGATGAGCGCCTGTACGCGAGGCGCCTCAGCGCACTGTCCGGCAAGGGGCCGCGCCGCTCGCTGTACACGTCGGCTGCCTACGTGGTTCCTGACACCCAGGGGCGCTTCGTCATTCCCGAGCGTCTTCGGGTAGCAACCGCGCTCACGTTCGACGTCACCATCGTCGGCAACATCGATCACCTCGAGATCTGGCCCAGCCACGTCTGGGA
>JBBSGQ010000019.1:0-18124 GCA_038253965.1 Acidimicrobiales bacterium
ATGCAGGCCGCAAGCGTGACCAGGATCGTCCGTCCTTTGGCAATCATGTTTCCCCCTACCGCTGACCTCGCCGGGAGATGACCATAGGTCAGCGCGTTCGGCCGTGCCCGGGTCCTGGCCGGCTCACGACCTGGCCCCTCGGTCAGCCGGTTCTCGGCGTCGTGGTCATCGGTCGATCCTCTGGTGGGCGGACAGGTCTCCTTCGTCGCCCATCGCTCTCAGGCCTTGCGGCGGCCGGCGACGAACGTGAGGGGTGCCGGGCCCGTCTTGGGCAGGACGCGCACGTCGGTCCAGTCGGCGTCACCCAGCAGCTGGACGATCTCGTCGGTCTCGAGCCAGGAACCACCGTCGCGAATCGTTCGCAGCCGAAGGGTTGTGTTTGCCAGCGGGTCGGGCGGTGGATCATACCGGGCGACGACGACTTGACCGCCTGATCGTGTCGCCGCGTGGATCCGCGCGAACGCGCCGGCCACGAGGTTCCTCGGCACGAAGAAGCTGGGCACCCAGGTGAGGTCGAAGCGGTCGCGGTCGGTGAGGTCCGTCACGCTCTGGTTCCGGAGCTCGACTCGATCGGCGACGCCGGCGTCGGCCACGTTGGTACGGGCCCGCTCGAGCGACGGTTCCCAGATGTCGATGCCGACGATCATGCTGTTCGGCCAGACCTGTGCCGCGCCGACGGCGAGCCACCCGACACCGGTGCCCACGTCGAGGAACGAGGTCACGTCAGTGAACTCGCCGCTCTGCGCCAGCGCCGTCGGCAAGATCATCGAGCCGCGGCCCTGCCCCTCGAGCACCGCCGGGTCGATGTACGATCAGCCCGCCCGACGGGTGGGTTCGGCAAGCAGGTCGGCGGCTTGGCCAAACGCTGATCGCACGAAGGCAGCCACGATCGCACGTTGCGGTGGTGGCAACTCGCTGAGGTCGGGAACGCCAGCCGCGCTCAGGACGTCGTCAACCGCTCCCGAGATCTCGGTCGGAATGCCGTCGGGCCCGGTCACCTCGGCGCGGGCACCGACGGCGGCCAGCGCGTCGGTTGCCGCCTGCAACCGGCTCACCGCGGCCATTACCTCCTGGATCGACACCGGCGTCTCCTTGTGCTCCGTGCCAACGAGGTGTTGGACAGTGATCATCGTGCCTCGCCGGCCTTGTGGGTGATGTACACGGCGTCGGTCGGATCGCCGGGTGCCGGTTCGACGACGACGTTCTCGAAGCCGGCGTCGCTCAGTAGCTGGCGGGCGAGCTGCTCGCCGAAGGCCGTGCCGATGCCCGCACCACCGTGCGCGAGCGACACGGTCATGCAATGCAGCGTGCTCACCGAGTAGAGGATCGGAGCGAACGGGTTGCCGATGTTGTCCTCGAGCGCGTCACCGGCGCGCGGCTCCTTCATGATGAACACGCCACCGGGCTTGAGGGCGGCGTTGATGCAGCGGAGCACACCGGCCGGGTCAACCTGGTCGTGGATGGCGTCGAATACGAATGCCGCGTCGAACGTGTCCCTGGCGTCGAGCCGGGCGGCGTCGGCGACCTCGAAGTGCACGTTGGTCAGTTCGGCACCGGAGGCTTCGGCACGCGCCCGGGCGATCGCGCCCTCGTCGCGGCAACGGGCGATCATGATCAGGCCTCCGGCGCGCTGATCGAGGCGGCTGAGGTCAGCCGGCGCGCCCATGGGCTGCTGCGGGCCGAGTCACTCGCCGAGCGCGCCCGCCACTTCGCACGATCCCCAGATGTCGTCGATGCTGCCGGTGACGCGCTCGCTGCCGTCCTCGCCGCGCAGGGACGATGGACAGACGCGCTAGCGCTCGATCAGGCGACCACGGCCCGCAGCGGGCACTCGCCGGACCGGTGGATGCGCATGGCGCGCTGCGCTCTCGACGGGCGCTTCCTCGACGTCGCTCGCGACCTGGCGCGCTACGCCAACGATGTCGAACGCGGTCACTCGCCGTTCTTCGACGTCACCGTCGGGCGCCTCGCCGTTGCCATCGGCGACACGACGACCGCTCTGAAGTGCGCGCGGCGCGCTCTCGACGCGGCGGGCGACGACGCCATCAGCGCGTGTGCCGCCTTCGACCTCAAAGCGCGTGCCCTGGACCTCTCGGGGCGACGCGACGAAGCTGCTGCCGCGTGGGGTCGACAGGAACAGGTCGCGGCTGATGCCGGCCTGACCGCCGAACGAATAAGGGGACTCGTGTGCATGGCCGAGCTCGAACTGCTCGAAGGCCAGCCACCGCGGCGGATGCATGAGGCAGTCGAGGTCGCCCGTGCCGCCGGCGCTCTCGTCGAGCAGGTCTGGGGCGAGCTCAACCTGTCGATCGCGCTGTCGGTGCAAGGCGATCCCGTGTCGGGCTCGCGTCTCGCCGCCGAGGCGGCCGAACGATGCCGCCAGCACCACCTCGATCTGCTGCCGTTCGTGCTCATGGCCCAGCTCGGTGCGGCCCACATCCTCGGAGATCCGGCGTTCGAGACGATGCTCGCTGAGGCGCGCAAGCTGGGCGGCGACTCCAGCGACGCAGTGGTGCACGCCAGCGCGATCGCCGGAGATCACTATCTGCACCTCGGTCGATACGACCAGGCGATCGTCGAACTGCAACGAGTGACCAACGTGCTGTCCGCGGAGCCGGGCAGCGTACCGGCCGACAGCCCCTACTGGCTCGTGCTTGCGCTCTGCGCCGCAGGGCGCGACGAGGAGGCGGCCGACGCGCTCGACGTGGCCCGGCAGCTCCCTGACGGGCTGCGCTGGCACGGAAGCAAGGTCGTACTCGCCGTCGCCGAGGCTGTGCTCGCCGGCGACGAGGCGGCCGCCGATGCCGCGATCCGGTCGGCGAGCGGGCGGATGCCGTTCGACCTCGCGCTATTGCGCGTCATCGCCGCGGAGATCCTGGGCGGGGCATTGCGGGTCCGGTGGCTCCGCGAGGCCCTTGACTTGTACGAGGCTCACAACGGCAATCTCGCGATCGACCGCGTGCGCGGTCTGCTCCGCGAAGCCGGCGCAGCGGTGCCGCGTCGACGTCGGAAGGATCTAGTTCCCCGCCACCTCATCGCCTACGGGGTGACCGTCCGCGAGGCCGAAGTACTCGCGCTCGTCGAGGAGCAGATGTCCAACGCCGCCATCGCGGAGAATCTGTACATCTCCGTCCGGACGGTCGAGAGCCACGTCTCCTCCTTGCTGTCCAAGCTCGGTGTCGCGTCCCGGTCCGAGCTCGCAAGCTTCTCGACGCAATAGCCCGTCGATGTGGCTCAACTGGATGATCACGGATGCTGGGTGGCATGCCGTGCTGCGGCGAGTAGCGGCCATAGGGCGTGGCGGTCATCGGACCTTTCGATACACAGAACACGTCTGCGTGCGAAGCTCGGCACGACCAAGGAGGAGTCACATGGCGTTCATCCAGATCATCGAGTCACGCACGTCGAAGATCGACGAGCTGCTTGCAATGGAAGACGAGTGGGAGAAGGCGACCGAAGGGAAGCGAACCCTCCAGCGTTCGATCATCGCTCGTGATCGCAACGACCCGGAGCGCTACCTCATTCTCGCCTTCTTCGACTCCTACGAATCGGCCATGGTGAACTCGAACCTGCCCGAGACCACCGAGTCCGGCCAGAAGCAGGCAGCGCTGCTCGACGGGCCGATGACCTTCACCGATCTCGACGTCATCGACGACCGGTCCTGAGAGGAGAAGACTATGGCGAACCTGACAGTCAAGAGCTTCGACGCGCCTGATGAGACCCGCACCCCCGTAAGTGATCGAGCCAGGTCACGATGCGTGGGTTGTCGGCGACGAACCCTTCGTGGCCTATGAGTTCGAGAGCAAGAGCGCAGAAACGTACGCCCGTCCGTCCTGAGCGGACTGGAGGGGCCGGGACCCGCTCGCGCCCAAGGCCCGTCGCAAACTTCGATCACATCTCAGAACTCGGCCAGGGAATGCGGGCCGAGCCCGGCCCGCATTCTTTCGTGTGATGAGCAATCAGATCTGCCCGGCGCTCCGTCGCGCGGCGAACCGCCGTCTGCTCAGCGCGTGTCGTGTTCGTCGGTGGGATCGGTTGCCGCGATGGGGGCAGTGTTGGTCGGGTCATGGCTGGACGTCCCGCGGCGGGACCGAAGGGTGGCTGCGGCCGCCACCCCCCCGACCGCTGCTGCGCCTACGCCGGCTCCGACGATCCATCCGGTGTCATCACCGCTCCTTGCGTCGCGGGTGTGACCGGTTTGACGGCGAGGTTGCGATGAGGGGATCGAGCCTCCGAGGTGCACGGCCATCCTGAGGGCGAGGGCCATGATGGTGAGCGTCGGGTTGAACCCTCCGGAGGTTACGAACACCGAACCGTCGGCCACATAGACGTTGTCGAGGTCATGCATCCGGCCGAACTGATCGGTGACCGAGCTTGCCGGGTCGTGGCCCATCCGGGCCGTGCCCATGATGTGTGCGGTCGACGCCGGCCCGGCATAGGGGCTGGAGAACCCACCGGTGCTCTCCACGAGCGCGCCGACCGGCAGCCATCCGCTGGTCACTACTCCGGGGGCGGCACGGCAGATCGCTCCCAGGTGCGGCCCGAAGTGCCGGGACGCAGCGAGCTCGAAGGGATGCGAGGACCGGGTGATACGGGGCACGGGTAGCCCGTACACGTCCCGCATGCCCGGATCGAGGTCGACACGGTTGGCCTCGACTGGCATGTCCTCTCCCACCATGGACAGTCCGGCCAGGTAGGTCCTCAGGGGCGATGCCCGCATCGCTTCCTTGAGCTGTCGGCCCCACCGGCCGGGCAGCGCCGTGTAGATCTCAGCTTCCGCGAGCGGCAGAAGGCCGCCACCGACCTCACAGATACCGCCCTTGAGGTACGGCTGCCCGGTCGCCCGAGCGGCCGCGCTCTTGTCGGGTCCGACGAAGTCGTCGATGGTGAAGGTGCTCGATGGTCCCCGGGCCGCGTGCAGGTCCTCGGCGAAGATGCCGATGCCCAGCGTGAAGAGGTGGAACATGAGGTTGCGACCGAGCTGTCCCGAACGGTTGCCCAACCCCCGGGGGTGTCCTGGTCCGGCGGACAGCAGCCCGAGCCGAGCGGTCTCGATCGCCGAAGCGGCGAGGATCACCGTGTCGGCGCGGGCGTGGCGCTCGTGTCCTGATTGGTCCCGGTAGGCCACGCCGATGGCCCGGCGGCCGTCTCTCGACATCTCGATCCGGTGCACGAAGGACCGAGGTCGCAGCTTCGCGCCGGCCAACAGAGCCGGGTGCAGAAACGACACCGCGGCACCGCCACGGGCCAGGATGGGGCATCCGAACCCGGAGCAGAACCCGCACGAGTTGCACCGGGGACGGCCGTCGAAGTCGCGGGAGTTGATGGCCATCGGGAACGGGTAGGCGTGGAAGCCGAGCCGGCGAGCTCCTTCAGCCAATCGGAGACCGGCGAGCATCGGTGGGTTCGGTGGGAGCGCGAACGGTTGCTTCCGGGGTGCTTGGGCCAGCGTCGCGGCCGGCATACGACCGAGGTCTCCCTGTACGCCGAGGCGACTCTCCACGGCGTCGTAGTACGGCGCAAGATCGTCGTAGGTGAGCGGCCAGTCGGCGAGGTTGGCGTCCTTGACCGGTCCGTGGGCGCTGCGCGCTTGGAAGTCCTGATGCCAGAAGCGAGGCACCTTGGCGTCCCAGTGCACGGTTCCTCCTCCCACGGTGGTGGGCAGGGAGTTCACGTCGCCGACGAAGCTGCGTTCCATCCCGTGCGCCGCCTCGTCGTGACTTCTCGCCGTGCGCGGTTCCAGGACCGGGTCCTGGTTCTCGAAGGATCGGCCCGCCTTTATCTCGTCGTTGGCGAAGGGGATGGCGTGGATCCCAGCCTTCGTTCCGAGCCCCGGTAGGAGGTTGCGGCCCTTCTCGAGGATGAGCACCTCGTGGCCTGCTGAAGCCAGAGACCAGGCGACCACGCTGCCCCCGGCGCCCGAACCGACCACGATCACCGATCTGGTCATCGCACGTCCTCCATACCCGGGATGAACCGGGTCAGGGCCGCGCGACCGGCCGCAGCGCTCATCGCTTCACGGGGATGAGGGTCGAGCGAGCTGACCTGGTGGTCGGTCCAGCCACGTGGTTGCACGTCGCCCACCCAGCCGATCGGCTTCCAGCCCGACAGCTTCCGGTTCCCTAGGTACTCCGGAGGTCCATACATGGCGTTGATGCAATCCGACAACACCGCATTGGTGAAATCCCCCACCTTGGGATCCGAGAGGACGCGGTCCTGGACGGTCGTGGCGGCGGTAGCGAAGTCGGCTACCGGCCGGGCGAGACGGTCGAGTGTCGCGAGTCCTTGCCGGTAGTCCTCCTGTAGCCCCCGCACCGGGCCGGCGAACATCCGCTCAGGCCGGTGCTGGGTTCCTTCGAGCCGGATCCGCCAGCCCAACTCCGAGACGGCGTCGAGCGGCACGAAGCGAGCCATGTCGTTGTGATCCGCTCCCGCCCGGTTCGAGAACGGACCCCCGGCGTGGATCAGCGGAGGATCAAAGGTGAAGGCCCCGAGGAGTGCGTCGATCGCCTCCGCACAATGGGCATCGAGCGCTCCCGGGTCGGGATCCTCGGGAGGACCAGGGAGAAGCCGATCCGTGACCGCCCGAAGCGTGACCATCTCACCGACCGAGAGGAACCGTCCGCGCGCCCCGGGCGGTACCCCCCTGGCCGCTGCCTCGAGCAACCGGGCACGCGGCACGAACGCAAGGATGCCCGCGGCCGCGATCCCCTGGACCACCCGCCGGCGGCTCACCTCACCACTCACCACGTCACCATCAGAGACCTTAACGCGCCCGTCACCTGAGCTCGCCTGCCAGCGGCAGGGGCCCAGCGAGCTGTGACCGGATGCCCCGGAGCTTCGGTACACCGGTACGGTGGCTGGGTGGAGCTGACCCAGGTCGGGGCCTACCGGCGGCAACTCGGCGCCAGTCTCGAGCGCCTGCTGGAGAACGCGCTCGACTGGGAGCACCTACCGTGGCTCCACGCCGCGAGCTTCAACTCGATCGAGTGCTCCAACGCTGGCCCGTGGGGGTGGCGGGCCACGGTGGGCTCGGTGGCCGCCCACTCCGAGGTGGGCTTGGAGCTGCTCCTCGACCGCGACCGGGCGACCTGGGTCAGCCGGACAATCGACGGTGTGGGCGCCGGCACCGAGATCTGGAGCACCGCAGTTGCCACCGGGCCCCGGTCATGCGAGGTGACCGTTTCGTTCTGCGCTCCTGACGTTCGCCTCGAGACCGCGGACCGACTCGGCGTGGCCTACGCGCAGCTCTACCAGCGGCTCTACGACGAGGACGAGTCGATGATGGTCGGCCGGGAAGCCGCCTTGGCCGACCGGACGGCCGCCGCGGTGCGGGTCGTGGAGATCGATGGCGAGCACTGCGCGTTCAAGGCTCGCTGCCCGCACCTGCTCGGCCCGCTCGACGACGCACCAGTGGTCGACGGGGTGATCCAGTGCCCGTGGCACGGCTATCGATTCGATGTGCGCACCGGGCGCAACCTCGACGGCCTCAGGTGCCGCCTAACCCGGGTTGCGATGCCGTAGCAAGCCAGCTGCGCTTGCTCGACCTGCCCGCAACCATCTGCGGCCCGTTCCTTCAGGACAACCAATCTGGGACGCGGTCAGTACGTCTGCAGTGACACGAGCGGTATTGGTCGGTGGGGTACGGCTGCGCCGGCTGCTGCGAGCGCTGAGGAACGCGATGGACGGGACGAACAACCGGTAGACGGGCCGCACCAGCCAGTTTGGGAGTCGCGGTTGCGCTCCTCTTCCCAGACCCTCGCCTGCGGATGGCGCCTGATCAACGGCGAACGCAAACCCACCCGGGCGATCGGCGATGCGGCGCCGTAGTTCTCTCTCGGTTCGTCGGTGTGGAGCTCGATGCGGCAGAGGTGTTTGGTACTGACATAGCCGTACTGGTCGGGGCTGACCAGTCGCGCTGGGGCGCCATGGTCGCCGTCGAGCGGATGGCCATTGAGACGGTCTGCGATGAGTACGTCTCCCGCCAGGGCGTCCTCGATGAGTACGACCGACCGGTAGCCGTCGAGACCGCCAAGGGCGACATGGGTGACCGGCGCGTCTGGTGGAACCGACGGCTCGATGATCGTGCGATACAAGGTCTCGAACGCGACGCCCTCCCAGTGCAGGTTGGTGGCGGACCACCCAGCTACGCAATGAAAGTCGGCGGTGAGCTCTCGGCGGGGAAGCGTCGCGAGCTCGGCCAGCGCCAGGTCGAAGGGTCCTGCGACCGCGCCGCTGATCTCGATCACCGGATCGATGGCGACAGGCGGAGGAGGTCGGTGGAGGTGCGTCCCGAAGCGCGGGAACCCATCGACCTGGCGTTGGCCGGGGGGAAACGTCACGTCGGGGCGCCTAGCCGGGAGGCCGAGCGAGTGCCCGCCCGCCAGGTCCGCTCGATCTGTCGCATCATCGGCGGGTAGACGATCAGGTGCCGGAAGGGTCTGATCGCGGCCATGTAGGCGGTCCCGAGCAGTCCGTTCGGCTTCACATAGACAGCCATCTGGCCGCGATAGCCGCCGGTCCCGTCGGGGACCCAGCCGAGATGCATCACCCCGTGCATGGTCCGGTTGGCGATCTCCGCGGCAAACTCGTCATCGATCAGGTACAGCGAGGTGAAGGGGAGCGCGTCGAAGTCCGGGCCGGACGGGGCGTCGCGCAGATCCACGGGCAACCGGTCGCGGAGCGTCGGCACCCTGGAGCCGAGGCCGGTGTCCGGGCCGTCCCAACCGAACAGCTCCCCGAGCTTCCACCGGATCGCGAAGAGCGTGCGGACGGCGCGAGAGGATCCTTGCGACGGATCGCCCGAGGCGATCCCCTGCACCAGCCGAGCGAAGTCGCCGGGGCCGCCCGGTGTTTGCAGCCCCCACACGTCCTCGAGCCGAAAATCGTGGGTGAGCTCGTGGATCCGCCAGGGGCGAGATTCGTGTGCTGCGTCCGGAAGTCTCATGCGATCCTCGATCCATACGATGTCGTATGGATATTAGGCACCTGGTTTGCATCGGTCAATACGGTGCCGTATAGATATGTCGGTGGCCAATGTCCGGACTCCACGCAGCGCGTGGGTCGACGTAGCGCTGCAGGCTCTGGCCGCCGGAGGCCCGGATGCCGTGCGAGTCGAGCCGCTGGCCGTGTGCCTCGGGGTTTCCAAGGGTGGCTTCTACTGGCACTTCACGGATCGACAGGCGCTGATCGAGGAGATGCTTGATACCTGGGAGAAGACCGTGGTCGAGGACGTCATCGCCCGCGTCGAGAGCCAGCCGGCGGATCCGCGAGCCAAGTTGCAGCAGCTTTTCTCGCTAGCCCCCTCAGTCGATTTCGCGGTAGAGCTGGCAATTCGGGACTGGTCGCGCCGCGACAGAGATGTCGCCGAGCGACTGCACCGGGTCGACAACCGACGCATGGGGTATCTGCGCTCACTGTTCGGGCAGTTCTGCGTGGATGAAGACGACGTCGAGGCCCGCAGCATGCTGGCCTTCTCGTTGTTCATCGGCAGCTACTTCGTCGCAGCGCAGCATGGTGACAAGACTCGGTCCCAGGTGCTGCAACTCGCGGTCGATCGACTGCTCAGCGGATCCTGGGGTTGACGTGGCCCACCACACCGAAAAGCCCGCCGCCTGCGGGGGACCCCAACCGACCAACGGTCTCTCACCCAAAGGCGACGCGGTTGGGGCGACACGATGCCTCGAACGTGCCGGGCCGACGGCCACGTCGGTCGCGTACCGGCAACACCGCGATCAGTCGGTGCCGAAGAACTCGACCAGGACCGAGCTGAGGACTGTCAGGTCCACGGACTGGCTCTGACCTTGCACGGTGCGGAGCTCGGCCGCTGGGATCGCCTGGCTCAGGGACCGCGCCGTGTCGCCGATGAACGGGTAGCTCGCCCCGCCGTGCATGACCAGTGTCGGTACATGAACGCGTGCAACGCGTTCGACTGGTACGGACGCGTCATGGCCGAGGATGCCGGCGTGGTCGTAGGCGAGGGTTGGAGCGACGGACCCAAGGCTTGGCCAGAACGGCGAGTTGCGCATCTCGTCGATCTGATCGGCAGGGGTCCCGACGTAGGCCATGTGGCACCGCGTGGGCATGGTGACGCAGCGTCGGGGCGGGTCTCTGTGGCCGAGTCGGGCTTCGGCCCTGAGGCGCTTGCCATAGCTGACGAGGTGGGTGCCGACTCGAGCGAAGAAAGCGACGACGGGTCAGAGCGACGCCCAAAACTCCTCGAGAAGCGCGACCCCCGCATCGGGGGTCTGGTACGGCCAGAAGTGCCCGGCCCCCTCGATCCGCTCAAAGCGAGCTCCGAGCGCGGCGGCGACCTCGCGGGCGAGGGTGGCGTCGCCGAGGGCGTCGTCGCTGGGATCGAGCACGAGGCCGGGCGCTCGGGTGGGCGACCACGGGCCCCAGTCGTGGTGCGGGTTGGGCAGCGCAGAACGGTACAGGTCGAGGATGCACGCGCCCATCGTGGCGTCGGAGGAGGCCGCCAACTCGAGCGCATGGGCCGGGGGCACACCCATGGACTCGAAGATGGGCGCCCGCTCCTCGGCCGAGAGCGCGTCCTGCTCGGCCATGAACGCCTCCCCCTCGCCGGGCGTCTGCCAGATCTGGGCGAACGCATGCCACTCGTAGCGCGGGTGGAACAGGTGAGCTACGTCGGCGACCCACGACCGGAGGCGGTCACCGTGGGCGGAGGCGACCCGGTAGGTGAGCCCCGCACCCCAGTCGTGGCCGACCAGGTCAATCGGACCCTCGATCCGGTCGAGCTCACCGAGGAGCCACCCGGCATAGTCATCCTTGGTGGCGCCGAAGCCGGCGGGCCTCTCGCACCCGAACCCCGGAAGGGAGACGGCGACCGACGCGCGGTCTAGGCGCCCTCGCACCTCGTCCCACACCGCCGCGGTCTCCGGGTTGCCGTGGACGAACACGATCACGATGGGATCGTAACTGTAATCTGACTACAGTTACAATGCCCTCGTGGCTCCGGTCGACCTCTACGACGGGCTTTCCCGCGTCCGCCCACCCCTACAGGACCGGAGCCGCCGCGCCCTGCACGCCGCCCTCGACGCCTTCGAGTCGTTGCTCGTCGAACGCCCATTCGCCCGGGTCACGATGCAGGACGTCGCCGACCGGGCCGACCTTTCGATCACTTCGGTCTATGCCCGGTTCGAGGGCAAGGACGCTCTCGTCCTGGCCCTCCACGAGAGGGTGATCGACGAAGCTCTCTCACAGATGGACGTCCAGCTCCGCGGTGCCGACCTCGCGGCCATACCGGTGGAGGAGCTCGTCGCCGGTCTGGTCGGCCGTGCGCTGGCGTTCGCCCAGGCCCATGCTCACGTCTTCCGAGCCGTGCTAGCCGCGGCTGACGACGAGACCAACGAGCGCGCCGCCGCGTTCATCCGGGCAGGGAGCGAGCGCGTCGCCGCAGTTCTCGCACCTCACCTGGCAACACCCGACGCGCAGGCGCGACGCGACGTCGACTTCGCATGGCGGAGCATCGTCGCCGTCCTCCAGCAGCTGTGGGCCCTCGGGGGGGTCGATCCGAGCCGCTACCCCCTCACCTCCGTCGAGTTGACCGACCGCTTGACCCGCCAGTTCCTGGCCGCAGTCGGCCACCCGGGTGACCTCCGAGGAGGACCACGACGATGATCGAGATCGAAGGGTTTGACCGCCAGATCGAGCAGTTCCGCAGCTGCCAGCCGTGTCGTTCGCCGTGCTCGAGAGGTCGTCGCGCAGCTCGCCAGGACTGTTAGAACTGCTCCAGTGGTGACCCCGTGGTGCTCGGACCCAAGCCCTAGTTGCGTCCCGACCGCGCCGCCCCGGTCCACACCCTCCTCGGCGCCGACGCCCTGATCATGGACGCACGGCGTGGCGGCGACTTCGAGACCTTCGAGCAGACGATGCGCACGGCCCTGGACCGGTGGACCTGACGATGGCGCCGGCCGGACCCACTCTGTCCGACCGCTGGCAAGACCACTGCCGGGGAGTTCTCGTCAGTGTGCTCGGAGGACTCGAATCCCGAACCCTCTGCCGGGTCGGGTGCGGAGCACCAACCGGGATCACTCGCCGCGGATCATCGCGCCCAGTTGCCCGGCGATGGCTGCGTTGGCGAGCCCGGCGGCCACCTGCCACGGTTGACCGACATCGTTCGTCACCGCTGCCGTGAAGCGGGGGCTGAGGTGAGCGCCGACGGTGGCGACGAGTGCCGACGGGGGATTGCCCTCGCCCCCTGCTTCCTGCCAGAGCTTGTGGGCAATGCGGGCCATGGCGTCACGACGCCGGGTGCGTCGGCGCTTCTCCACCGCGGCGATCTCGGGCGGCAGATCGGAGCGGGTGATCAGCTCCCAGTAGCCGGGTCCATACCCAGCCTGAATCTTGTGGGCGGCATGGCACAGGCCCTGCAACCACGTCCGCCATTCCCCCTCATAGGACGGCAGCAACTCGCCGTACATCTGCACGCCGGCCTCCAACGCCTGGGCGACGAGCCGCTCGCGCGAATCGAAGATGCGAAAGAGCGTGCGTCGGCTGACACCCGCCTCCTCCGCTATCTCGTCCATCGTCACATCGAGCCCGCGAACCATCACCAGCTGGCGAGCCGAGGCCAGGACGCGATCGACGGTCGCCTGGCGCTTCGACTCCGCGATGGTGGGAACATCTGAGGCAGGCACCAGCCGCCATCATACTCACCCTTGACACTCATGAGTGCCATCGACGACACTGTTGAGTGCCAACTAAGTGATGGGAGCGAGATGACATTTGATCTGGTCGTGAGGGGAGGCACCGTCGTCGACGGGAGTGGGGCGCCACCTCGTGGGGCCGATGTCGCGATCGTCGGGGGACGCATCGTCGAGGTCGGGGCCGTCGACGGCACCGGCCACCGGGAGATCGAGGCCGACGGGGCCCTCGTCGCCCCCGGCTTCGTCGACATCCACACCCACTACGACGGCCAGGCCACGTGGGACGAGCGACTGCAACCCTCATCAGGCCACGGGGTGACAACCGTGGTCAGCGGCAACTGCGGAGTCGGGTTCGCGCCGGTGCGCCCGGGCGACCACGAGATGCTGGTCGAGCTGATGGAGGGTGTCGAGGACCTGCCGGGAGCGGTGCTCAACGAGGGCCTCTCGTGGGAGTGGGAGTCGATCAGCGACTACCTCGACGCGCTCGACCGCCGTCGCTACGACATCGACCTGGCCGCCCAGGTCTGCCATGCGCCGGTGCGGGTCTACGTGATGGGCCAGCGAGGCGCCGATCGGGAGCCGGCCTCCGCCGAGGAGATCGCGATGATGGGGCACATCGCGGCGGAAGGCATCCGCGCCGGCGCACTCGGCTTCACCACATCCCGCACGCTCAACCACCGGACGAGCAGGGGTGAGCCGACGCCGACGCTCACCGCGGAACGCGATGAGCTCGTCGGCATCGCTCGCGCTATCGGGAAGACTGGACGCGGGGTGCTGCAGGTCGTGTCGGACTTCAGCAACGAAGCAGTCGAGTCGGAGACCTTGCTCCAGATGATGCGCGCCTCGGGCCGGCCGCTGTCGATCTCGCTCCTCCAGTCCTCTCCCGGCTCTGGTTATCGGTCGAAGCTCGACCTGCTCGACGCGGCTCAGGCCGAAGGGCTCGCGATGAGAGGCCAGGTCGCAGCCCGCGCGGTCGGTGTGCTGCTGGGTCTCCAGGGATCGATCAACCCGCTGGCGAAGGCGCCGACGTTCCAGGCCGTGGCCGGGCTGCCGCTCGCCGAACAGGCTCGGGCTCTCTCCCATCCCGAACGTCGTGAGCAGCTGGTCGCCGAGGTGCAGGCTTCGAAGCAGCCGTTCCCGATGGATCGCATCTTCGAGCTGGGCGATCCGCCGGAGTACGAGCCTGCACCCGAGGACAGCGTCGCCGCTCGTGCCGATCGGTTGGGCATCAGTGCCCACCAGCTCTACGTCGACCTCCTCCTCGATGACGAGGGCCGGGCCCTACTCTACCTGCCGTTCCTCAACTACTTCGATGGCAACCTCGACGCCGCGGCCGAGATGATGGCCCACCCCCGCACGGTCCCCGGGCTCAGCGACGGAGGAGCACACGTCGGCACCATCTGCGACGCGAGCTTCCCGACGTCGCTGCTCACGCACTGGGGACGCGATCGCACGCGGGGGGAGACGTTCGAGCTGCCGTTCCTGGTGGCGCGCCAGTCCCGGGCAACCGCAGAAGCAGTCGGCCTGCTGGATCGAGGGCTCCTCGCTCCGGGTTACAAGGCCGACCTCAACGCCATCGACTTCGACAACCTGGCGCTCGCACCGCCGACGATGGTGCGCGACCTCCCGGCCGGGGGAAAGCGCCTCGTCCAGGGAGCACGCGGCTACCTCCACACGGTGGTGTCAGGCGTCGAGACCTACGCCGACGGCGAGCCCACAGGTGCCATGCCCGGCCGACTCGTCCGCGGCCAGCAGGCCGACTGCAGCCAGGAGGGAGCCCGATGACCACGACCGTCCGGATCCTCGAGGCCAACTGCGAGTGGACGTTGGCCGATGTCGCCTACGAGGACACCTGGACCGAGCGGTTCGACGACGCCGAGCGCGCCGAGCTCGACGCGGCGTTGCGCCATGCGCTGGCGAAGTCAGACGACGTGCTCGAGCTCGGACGCGACGACTTCCCGCTTCCCGCGTTGCAGCACCGACTGCGGCGCATCGAGGACGTCCTCATCAACGGTCGGGGTTTCGTGCGCCTGCGCGGCATCACGCGCCATGCCTACAGCCAGGCGGAGATGGAGGTCCTCTACTGGGGCATCGGGACCCATCTCGGGTTGCCCTGGGCGCAGAACAAGCATGGCCACGTGCTCGGCGACGTGACTGACCAGAACAAGGCAACCAACGATCCGACCGCGCGAGGCAACGAGCTCGGTGGCATCGCGCTGCCGTTCCATTGCGACGGCTCCGATCTGGTTGGCTTGATGTGTCTCGAGAACGGTCGCCGCGGAGGTCTCTCCGCGGTCGCCAACTCCGTGCGCATCCACAACCAGCTCGCGGCCGAACGCCCGGACCTCGCCGAAGCGCTCTACGACGAGCTGCCGTTCGACAGCCGGGGTGAACAGGCGCCCGGCGCGATGCCGTACTACCTGGTCCCTGTGTTCACCGAGTGGGAGGACCGCCTGTTCGTCCGGTGCATCCCGCCCTACATCTGGGCGTCCCAACGTCACCCGGAAGCGCCGCGGCTGACCGACCTGCAGCAGGAAGCGTTGTCAGCCGTCGTACGCATGGCGGACGATCCGATCAACCACGTTCTGATGGACCTGCAGCCCGGCGACATGCAGTTCATCAACAACTACCACGTGCTCCACGGGCGCACGGCTTACGAGGACGATCGCCGCGCCGGTCACATCCGGCACCTGAAACGACTCTGGCTCGAAACGACCGTGCTCACGAGCCGGCCGCCACACTTCGCCAACCATCGCAACCACTGGAACGAGCACCGAACCGCCAGCCGCATCAACGTGCACTGATGTGCAGCCCTCCCTCGAGATCGTCCCCGCCCTGAGCGTTTGCCGCCCAACCGATAAACCGACCAGCTCGGTCTCCCGAGGGAATGACCTGGGCAGCGACCCACAATTCGCTGCGAAACCCGCCACAGGTTCTTTGACGAGCACGCCACGAGCGGTGCGCACGTCGCCGGTACACATTTCCTGTTGCACCCGTCGGCAACATCGAGACACTCGACGCCGCGTGGAAGTTCACGACCAACCAGACCACGATCACGGTCGACAGGACGGCTTCACGTTCTGGCAGTAATCGTCAGTCATCGTCATTGGGGACTGTCACCAGCCCGGCGACCCGTTGTACCTAGTGCTGCGACCACGAACGTTTGCGCTGTTCGCGAGCTCGCGAGCGAACTGCGTGAACGCCGTCGAAGTGCCGCAGCGAAGCTGTGGACCTGCTTCGACGGAACAGGAACCGTGCACCGCAGGTGCGCCCCGAGAAGTGGCCGAAGCTTGATCGAGCGTCCGCGTCGAGCGTGCAAAGGATGCCGGAGGCAGCGCGACAGCGGCATTGATGAGGACGCCACAGCCGAAGCAGAGGTAACTGTCATCCCACCCAAGCCGATTGGAGCCACCCGATTGGTGCCTGGAACGCGGCCTCTGGGGTTATAACAAGCTCCCGGCCTTGCTTGCGACAACCGCTTGCAATGGATCATGCCTGTCGTCATCGAAGGCGCTGCTGACTTCCAGATGCTTGCGGTCTGGGCCATGAACCACCGCGCCCAGCAGCAGCATCCGGAGCGGCCGGTCGCTTCCAGCCCCGCCAGGCGGTCGATCTGTACCGGCACCATCGTCGTCCTCATTGACCTCGTTGTCGCCGTTGCAGATGACTGCGGTGGGCGTGAGCGGTGACTTCGTGGTCGCAGTCCTCGCACTCGAAGGGGCCGTCCCGCGATCGGTTGGTGTCCGTCGAGTGCGAGGAGCCCTTCTTGGCGGCGCACGCCGTGGCCAGCACTGCGAAAAGACACACACGATCGACCCAACCACCCGCAGGGTTCCTCGGCGTGAAGTCACGGTCTTCGCGCCTTTTCGCTGGGTGCACCATGGTCGTACTACACCGGCAACGAGAACGAGGTTCCGGACCCGACGAACGCCGCTCGCTCTTCGGCGAAGCGTCAGGGCGGTCCTAGGGGAGAAGGCTGTTCGTTCTGCCGGCGGAACTCGCCGAGGTCTTTCACCTCGGAGGCTGGTCTCGCTACTCCAGAGAGGCAACGAAGATACAGAATGGGTGCCCCGCGGGATGTGCGCCAGCTGTTCGACCTGCTGGATCGCCAGCGGGCCTCACCCGCCGGGTCCGCCAGCACGAGCCAGTCCTCTCCTGAAACGCCCGCCTCCCCTCGAGCCGGACACTCGTCAGCGGGCCGGTAGTAGTACCACAGGAGCGGCCGGCAGAACTCGGCGAGCCTGCGGGCACGGTCGTGTCGAGGACCACCGAGCGCAGCGTTGGGAGGGATTCCGGCATTCGGCCATTCTCACGCGTGCAAGTGAGTGACGACACCAATGGCCCAGTCGTATCCGGTGACCAGCCGGCGCATGGGGGTAGGTCGCGGTCAGCCGACCGAGAGCGGATGTGCGATCTGGAAGACGTTGCCGAACGGGTCACGCACCATCGCTCGTCGATCGCCGTACGGCGTATCGAGCGGCGCCGCTCCGGCGGCGAGCGCCCGTTGGTAGATCTCGTCTGCGTCATCGACGTACACGTAGAGGAATGCAGGGAACCTGCCTCGCTCGGTGGCGGGCGTCACCATGATCAGCGAGTCACCGATGCGAAGCTCAGCCGGCCGTTCGGGTTCAATGTTGCCAGTCGCGTGGAACACATCTCGAAGGAAGTGAACCTGTGCGGCCACGTCGCTCACGACGATGCGAGGCGTCACCGAGTGATATCCGGCTCGAGGGCTGCCTGGGGACATGACCCATTCTTCCACCGCCGCCATCCATCCGGGTGGCCGAACAGCCCCTCGCTTCCGGCGCTCCGGGGCAGAACTGCCGTGGTCGACATCGAACCCGCCGGACCGGGACGCGCCAGGTGACAGGCTGTCGCCATGCTTGATCACCTGGGAATCCAATGCGCCGACATGACCGCCAGCGCCGCTTTCTACGACGCAGTGCTCGCGCTGCTTGGGGCGCGTCGACTCATGGACTTCGGCGTTGCCATTGGTTACGGCGTCGCACCGAAGCCTGACTTCTGGCTCAGCGAAATTCAACTCTGGCGACGGTTTCCGTGAGTCACACGTCGCCTTCGCCGCATCAGATCGAGCCATCGTGCGCGCCTTCTTCGATGCCGCGGTGAGCGCCGGAGCCGAGGTGCTGCACGAACCGCGCCTGTGGCCCGAGTATCACGACGACTACTACGGCGTGTTCGTACGGGATCCGGACGGCAATAACGTCGAGGCCGTCTGCCACGTGCCCGAACCAGGGTGACCAGCGCTGCAACACGTCGACCGCTGCGAAGGTTACGACGTCGCCTCGCCGATGGAGAACAGCACGACCTTGCTCTTGACTAGGGCCGGCACCGAGTTCCCAGCGAACACGCACGAAGCCGTCCGGGATACCGAAGATGTGGTGTGCGAGGTCGCTGGATCGGTCAGACGCTGCCCGGCTCGGTCCCCCGGTAGTCGG
>JBBSGQ010000020.1:0-17803 GCA_038253965.1 Acidimicrobiales bacterium
CGATCTCGTCTTTCGTGATGAGCTCGGACGACCGCTCCATCCAGATTGGTTCTCCCGCGAGTTCAATGTCCTCGTGCGCAACGCCGGTCTGCCCCGCATCCGACTGCACGACCTGCGGCACACTCACGCGACGCTGGCTCTCAAGGCGGGCGTGCATCCAAAGGTGGTGTCTGAACGTCTTGGTCACGCGACGGTCGGCATCACGCTCGATCTCTACTCGCATGTGACGCCTGGTATCGCTCGTGACGCGGCCGAGGCAGTGGCAGCGAAGATCTTCTCATAGCCGCCTCGCGAGGTAAGTGACTCCATTCGATGCTGCAACTGGTCAGGTCGCGATCAGACGGAAGGGGATGCTGTCCCAAGGAGGGCCTCCAGCGCGGCTCGAGTCACGACGAGCCGTCGCCGAAACCGGAGCGCCGGCAGGGAACCGTCCCTGATGCACTCGTACGCGGTCGAGCGCGAGATTCCGAGAATTGCAGCGGCCTCGTCGACGGTGAACGTCTGGCGGGAGGGGATCTCCTCGGCGTCCGGGTCGCTCAGCCCCGCCGAGCGGGGGATGATTCGGCTGGTTCCCATGTCAGTCATCGGGACTGGCGGAGAGGAGGGCGGCCGACAAATTCGCGTTCAGCCGCGACCTCGACCGTGCGTCCGGTCGCGAGCACGCGAGTCCCCCTCTCCCCGACCGTCGAGCGCCACTCGAGCGGCGTCGTGCTGATCTTCGGCAGCCGGGCTGCCTCCTCGTTATTACAAGGATCTTCGGCTGTGGTCAGAACGACCTCAGACATGAGCGGCCTCCAAACAAGTCGCGTGTTGCCTCTACTAGGCCGTTGAGGTGCGCTGTTCTTCGCGTCATATTCTGATGGCGTGGCCTCGCCGGCGTGTTGGGGCGTCGATGGGATGGGCGAGTTCCCAGGCGGTGAGTTCTCCAGTTGAGTGTTCGAGGCGGCGAGCGAGGGCTTCGTCCGCTGGTGACGATGGGAGTCGCGGGAGTGCTTCGCCGTCGAGGGATTCGGTGGCGGCGGTGAGGTAGAGGTGGTTGGCGTGTCTGCCGCGGGTGATGTCGACGTAGGTCTCGGCTCGGGTGGTAGTGGGGTCGATGCGGCTGGTGGAGACGTCTCGGGTGGAGCCTTGGACGGCGTAGCTGGTGAGTGCGTAGGCGTGGTCGACGCCGACCTCGACCCGTCCTGCACCGGTGCGGTGGTGATCGAAGAACTCCCGGGGAAGTTCGATGGTGCCGATGCCGTCGAACGCGACCACGAGCGTGTCCCGCTGCGGGTCGTCTGGTCGGGTCTGATCTCGGTCACGGTGCCGAGGGCACCGTTGCGCACGTAGCCCTTGCGGTTCCCGTCGGGGTGGAGCTGGCGGTTGGGGGTCCGGGCGGTGATGCGGTCGCCGACGGAGAACCGTCGGTCGCCGCTGGCCACGATCTCTTCGCTGCCGATTTCGCCGTTGACTTGGCGGAGGCGGTGGGCGAGCCGGTTGAGCTCTTGGCGGGTGGTGTTTCGCTGGTCGACCATGGGGTGGTCTTGGCCGTCGCGGTGGGCGTCCCACCAGCGGCCGAGGACGTGGCGGTACATGGTGAGGTCGTCACCGACGATGTGAAGGTGACCGGCCGCTTCGAGCCGGTCGAGGGCGTCGTCGATGCGGCCTTCGCGGAGGGCTTGGGCGGCGGCCCGGTCGTGGGGGTCAAGTACTCGGTGGGTGGTGGTGAGTTCGGGGGTGTGGGTGGGGTGGTGTTCGCAGAGGACGCGGAACATGCCGCCGGCGGCGATGCCGCCGTGTTGGGCGGGGTCACCGATGAGCCGGATCGACGCGCCGGTGGTGGCAGCCATGCCCATGAGGGCGTCGAGGTCCCGGTCGGAGACGGTTGAGGCTTCGTCGACGATCAGGATGGTATGGGCGTCGAGGGGGAGGTTCTGGGGGTCGTCGTGGGCCAGGTACCAGGCGACGGTCTCACACTCGATCCCGGTTGCCGCGGCGAGGGTCCGGGCGGCTTCGCCTTTCACTGCTGTGCCGACGACGCGGTAGCCGGCGGCGGTCCAGGCGTCGGCGCAGGCGGCCACGGTGGTGGTCTTGCCTGCCCCGGCCCGCCCTATGGCCGCTTGATACTTGTGGCCGTGGCCGCACCAGGCCCGGAGGAGGCTTCGTTGTTCATCAGTGAGATGGGAGTGCTTGGCGATCGCGGCCGCGACGTAGTCGTCGGGAACAAGGCTGGCCCCTCGGTGCAACCCTTTGGTGAACCGGGTGACGATCCGGTCCTGGACCCCGAGCATCTCGACGGTGGTGAACAGCGGCTCCTCGCCTCGGGTCACTTGCAGCACGTGCTGTGAGGCGAGGAACTCGTCGACCATCGTCTCGAGACGCCCGGCGCCGACGAGGAGGGGTTGCGGGTCGCCGTAGACCATGGGGACGGGATGGTTGACCAGTGCGACGATGGCCTCGGTGCGTGAGAACACCGACCCTGCGGCGCAGATCCCGCCTGGTCCGGCGAGCGACGCCAACGCCACCTCGGAGGCAGGTGTCTCGATCATGAGCGTGTGCGCGCACAGAGCCTCGATGGAGTCGGCGTCAAGGCCGAGGACCGTTGCTCGTTGGCGCCATTCGTCGACCAGGGTTACAGCCGGCGTATGGGTCTTGGCCGGACGGGTGCGCAAGGAGATGCGATCGACGTCGCGCGGGTGGACAGCCCGGCCGAGCTCGACTTCGAGCTCACGAAGGAGGTCATCCATCTCGGAGCGCCGCTGGGAGAACGCGCCAATGACTCGGTCGTCGACGCCGGCGATCTCCCAGCCCGTCTTAGGACCGGGCCGCCACCGCACTCCGAGCTTCAACGACAGTTGGTAGCGCATCTCGGCGGTGGCCAACGCGGAGGCGGCCTGGGCGTGACGGTAAAGACCCCGGGCATCAAGACCTCGGTGGCTGCCGTCAGGAAGGGTGACGGTGTTGGCCACCACGTTGTGATGATGGGGGAACGGGTCCAACGCACGGGAGGTGAGGTGCCGGAACGATGCGGTCATCCACCTGGTCGCCTTGACCTGTTGACCACCGACGCGGCCGTAGGCGGCGTGGTCTTCGAGCCATGCCATGGCCCAGTCGTTGCCGTCCTGGATCGACCCGAGAACGGCGGCTGACGTGTAGGGATCGCCCAGCAGGGCAAGCACGCCAAGAGACTTCTCGGTGGTCAAGGTGACATCGAACCCGACGCGCACCGCCGGGGGACGCCGCCGTTCGAGGAACTCGGCCAGATTCTCTCGCGTGACCAGCCACTGGCCACGAGTCTCGCGGTGGGCGACGAGATAGGCCTTGCGGGGACGTCGCCCCGCTTCGACAGTCCGTTCGATGTTGGTGCGGTGGTCCTCGTGGTGTTTGGCGAGCTGGCGGAGGTACTGTTTGGTGACACCGGCGAGGCGGGCCGCTTCACCGATCGGCAACTGGTCGTCTTCGTGTCCCAGGGCCCGGATCTCGTCGGGATCGACTCCTGCGGCCCGTGCCGCCTGGCAACGAAGTAGCTCGGCTTCGGCGACCCATCTCGAACCGTCGGCTTCGACGACGGGCACCAAGTACGAACCGCTGACCTGCCCGAACGTCGAAACACGACGGTTGGCACGACCACTGGCACGACCCTCAGCACGACCCTCAGCACGATCATCGGCATCCTGATCAAGCGCGATCGCCGTCCCGACGTCGAACATGCGGGCCGCTTCGGCTTTGGTGACGCCGAGCACGACGGCGGCATCGGCTTCGCCGTAGAGCAGCTCCCCGTGGGGACCGGTGCGGGTCGATGTGCCCGCGCCCAGATTGAGTCGTCGCCCAGCCGAGCCCTGGGCAGTGATCAGCCGCTCGCCGGTCCGTGGGTCCCGACCGGACAGAACAGCAGCGAAGTCATCCCGCTGGACCGCGCCATGCAACCCGGCGGCCTCGGCGGCGTGGCCGAGCCAACGTCCTGGTTCTTCGCCGCGGTCGGCGTAGTAGCGCGACGGTCCCTCGATGCCGCTTCGTGTCGGACTGTCCGGCGTCGGACCGGCAACCGCTGGCGGTTGGAGGTAGCGGACGATCCCATCCACGACCCGGCCGACGTCGCTTCTGGCCCCGCTTAACGGGGTGACGGTGAACCTCACGACGCCGCCCAAACACGACCGCCCGCAGGTTTCCCGCAGGGAAACCTGCAAGCGTGTGCGCGCCGGATCTGGTCTTCTGGGAGGACGAGGTCGTGTGTCGAGCGGGGGCTTCGGGGGCCGTCGTGCCGGCGGTGGCGGGTCATCGTTCGATGGCTCGGGCCGGGGCGGTTGGGGTCGCGGCTTGGATGGTGCGGGGGCGCTGGAGGCGGTCGAGTCGAGCGGTCATGGCGGCGATCTTGGGGGCGGTGTCCTCGAGCCCGGCGACCTGGCGGACGTGAGCATCGAGGAGCCGCGTGTGTGCTTGTCGGGACCACTCAGGGAGCCGCTGCAGCCGGTGAGGCTCCAGCCCCGGCGCCTTGAGCCGTACGTCGAGCGAACGCCCTTCCTCGTGCCAGGTGGCGAACCCCCGAACCGGGCTGTCCGGTCGATGGCGTGTAAGAGGCGACTGTTGGTCCCGGTGCCGGCGCCGAGCCCCAAGGACCGAGCCAGCTCTTCGTGAGTGATCGTGGCCGGCACCCGTTCGGACCGCAGGATCGACATGCGACGCAGGAGCAGCGTCGCGCTGAGCCCGATCACCTGCCCCCAGCACTGCACCACGTACGGGTCAGCCAGATCGAACCCCACCCGCTGTACACGGGCGTCGGGGTGGTCGACCGGGGTGAAGGTCAGGACAGTCTGGTTCTCCATGACCCTCTAGGCCGCGCCGCCCCACCGAATCGCGCGGCCGACATGGTCCGTCGCCGCTCCGAACCCGAGGTACGACCGTCGGCACGACCGTCAGCGGGTTGGAGCCGAACCTTCACGGAATCTCTCCGAAACTCGACCGGAAGCGGGACTCTCAGTACGACCTTGCAATACTTCTCTCGTTGCTCAACGACACGAGGAGAACCCGGCGACGGATCCTGGAATCAGTCGACCGGAAATGGTTCGAACTGGCGACGTCGCACCGAGCCCGCCGACAAATCATCCGCTGGTGAACCCCAACAGAGACTCGGCGGCAACCGTGAGTTCGCCTCCTCCGCCGGTGATGTAGCGCAATGCCCTCGAATCGACGTCGAACTCGCTGTCCCGACTTTCGCCGATACGTCCCTCATGATGCGACGGCGGAGCTAGCCCTCTTGGGGAAGGCGTTCTTCACGACCTTTGTTCGCGCCGTCTGAGGAACAAGCATCGCGGCCACGTCAAATCATGGCGACGAGCCGCCGCGCAGGAGCACGGGCTGTCCAAGCCAGGGACACAACAACGTGGACTCGGCGGCGCCACGTGACTGTGAAATCGACGGCCCTTGGATGGGCCGGGAGCTCGCTCGTCACGGTCGCAGGACAGTCCAGGCACGCTCTACCCTGCGCTACAACATATGGAGCCGAAGGGCTGCTGACGTCGTGGTCGGAGCTCGTCCAGGGCGACGGTGGCGCCGGTATCGAATCACCGGCGGGACCAAAACCCGATCTCGGCCTACCGCTGAGGGTCGGCCAGCCCTGAATCAAACGCGGCGAGACTGCGCGAGCTCGCCCCGAAGTGTTGGAACGAGCGACGCTTCACGGCCGGTCATGTCGGCCAGCGGAAACTCCGATGACCTTGCCCCCACCGGTGTTGGTCACCTTTGCCGTCGAGCGCCGGCCACGCCCCCAAACTACTGGGCCCTTCCCTTTGCGTTGGGACCGTCTCCATCGGCGGAACGGGCGCCTTGGCCTGGTCGACAGTCAAGTCGGCACCCTGAGCTCGGTCGGCGGCTTCGTGATCATCCCCGTTATGCAAGGCGATGCCGCGCACAGCTATCGGTGAGTAGCAGCCAGTTCCTCAACGCCGTCACGCTGGGCCAGGTCATCTCTGGACCCGTCGTCGCGCACGTCGCCGACATTCGGAGCCCCCAATTGGTCAGCATCGCATCCAAGTCGAGTGGAAGCGGTGCGCTGAGCCCGCGGACCGACCTACCAGTCCTAGCCTCGAGGAACGGCCGGTGACCGGCCGAGAGCATTCGCAACGGAGGCGATCGTGCGAGTCGCGTTCATCGGCAAGGGCGGCGCAGGCAAATCTGCGATAGCCGGAACTTTTGCTCGGTTGCTTGCTCAGAGGGGGGAGCCGGTGCTTGTGATCGACTCCGATCCGATGCCCGGCCTGGCGCTGTCGCTCGGCCTGCCCGCCACCGACGCGGGGATCCCGGACGAGGCCACGGTCGAGCGGGCAGAGGATGAGGACGGCCCGCGGTTCAAGCTCCGGCCGGGCTTGAGCGCGTCCGATGCGATCGAGCTCTACGCCGCGGTTGGGCCCGACGGTTTGCGCCTGTTGCAGTTCGGCAAGCTGCGTGAGCACGTCGGAGCCCTCATGCGGTCGCAACACGCGTTCCATCAGATCCGCGAGGAGCTGCGATCGGATCGGTGGCACCTGGTCGGCGACCTGCCCGGAGGCACGCGCCAGCCGTTCTTCGGCTGGACACAGTTCGCGTCGGTCGTGCTCGTCGTGATCGAGCCCTCAGAGAAGGGGATGCTCTCGGGTCGGCGGCTGGCGCGCCTCGCTGACGGTGAAGATGCACCTCAACAAATCCTGGCCGTGGTCAACAAGGCGCGTCACCCTGACGACGCCGCACGCGTGGAGGCCGGCACGGGACTGCAGGTTGTTGCGGTCATCCCATGGGACGAACAACTCGCGGATGCGGAGCGTCTCGGTCGTGCTCCCATTGACGCCGCCCCGGATGCTGCCGCCGTTCGGGCGGTAGCCTCACTTGTCGATCAGCTGCACACAGGAGCACTGTCATGAAGATCGCAGTCGTAGGCAAGGGCGGATCTGGCAAGACCACCACGTCGGCGGTCGTTGCACGCGTACTGGCCCGCAATGGGGCGACTGTCGTGGCCCTCGACGGCGATACCAATCCCAACCTCGGGCTGTCGCTCGGTGTCGGTGTCGATGAGACGGAACGGTTGGTGGGCATGCGCCAGGCGCTCGACACGGCGGACGGCGAGCATGCGACGGACTGGGACAGCTTGCTCGACGCGTTCGGCTCTGACGGCCCGGATGGTGTTCGCTTCGCCGTGGTGACCCAGATCGACAACCCGGAACCCGGCTGTCCGTGATGTGGACTCTCACCTGAGCAGTTGCTTGGGAACGTTGATCCTGCCGGCGTGACGGTCGTGGCTGACCTCGAAGCGGGCATCGGCACCCTGACGCGCCTCGGCGACGCCGCGGTTGACATCGTCGTGATCGTGATCGAACCGACACCCAAATCGATGGAGGTCGGGACACGCGCCGCTGTGGTGGCTGCCGAGAAGGGCATCGCGCGCCAGGTCATCGTCGCCAACCGGGTGCGCGACGCCGCGGATCTCGAGGTGATCAACGCAGCCTTCCCTGGTCACGAGGTCGTCGTTGTGCCCGACGACCGCGCGATCGTGGAGGCTGATCGACACGGAGTCGCTCCTCTGGACATGGCGCCCGATGCGCCGGCCGTGCGGGCGCTCAGCGAATTGGCGGAGCGGCTCGTCCCCACCTGAGGGGTGACCGTCGAGCGTTTCGACTCCGGCCTCGGCCGGCGCCGATCGACGGCCCGGCCAACGGCGTCACGTTGCGTTGGGCGCGGCGACGGACGCGCAGGCCGTCCCAATGGCCGAACTCGTTCTGTGGTTCCCAGTCGTTGTCCCAACATCCCGCTGGCCAGCGCTGCTGCATAGTGCGAAGCGTCGACGAACCGCGCAGCACTTCCCGGCCGTCGTCGCCGGCCCTAAGCGCGAGCAGGTAGCAGTACCCGAGGCGGCCGATCCAACAGCGACGCGCAGTGCGTCCGTACCGGCGCAGGCCTCGTCACGCAACCGGCGCTACGCCGGGGACCTACCCTGCGACGAGGACGTCGTCGAGCAGGGTGACCACCCGGGACAGCTCCTCGCGCACGGGCACCGCCTGGTCGGAACGGACGCGTATCCCCGCCCGGGTGGCCGTCGCGATGTCAGCGTCGAAGGGGATCACCCCGGCGAGGCGAACGCCGTGCTCGGCGCACAGGTCCTGGAAGAGCTCTGCGTCGTCGGGCTGGTCGCCTTTGTTGCCGAGCCCCAGCACAGCAGGGATGCCGAGCTCCGCTGCGAGCTGCACGGTGCGCGCTGCGGTGATGACCGCCTTGCGGCTCGGTTCCATGACCACGAGCAGGATGTCGGCGTGGGCCAGGGTGCCTCCGGATCGGCTCAGGTGCTCGAGTCCGGCTTCCATGTCGATCAACGTCACGTCGGCTCGACCATCGAGCGTCTCGGACAACAGGCTGCGGACTGTTGCGTGGCCGCCGCAGGTGCAGCCGCCGGCGGCATGGGTGACCTTGATGGCCGACAGCAGCGTGACGCCGGCGGGTGTGGTGCGGCCGTAGTCGTCGAGCACGTCATCCACCGTGAGGTCGCCTCGTGCGCCGACGATCACCGAGCGAGGTAGCAGTGGCATCGCCTCGGTCTCTTCTGCGGTCAGGCCAAGCGAGAAGCCCAGGTTCGGGTTCGAGTCGGTGTCGATGGCGACAACCCGCCGGCCCGTCGCCGCATAGGCGTCGGCCAGCAGCGCCGTGATGGTCGTCTTACCGACACCACCCTTGCCGACTATGCCGAGCTTCATGGGCACCTCCTCGTGTCACCTTGGGCGGCAGTCTCGCGCTTACTAGTGGCAGACTGCACCTAGCCAGGTCCACAATGGTCGTTACGCAACCGGGGAGGCAAGGGCCCATGCTGTTGTGGTGGATCACCGACGTCGTAGCACTGGTGGTGGTCATCCCCTTGGTGATCCTGTTGGCCAACCGCATCATCCGGGCCGGCGTCGAGATCAACCATTACGCCGACGACATCCTCGTTCACGGCGTAGGGCTCGCCGGCAACCTCGATCCGGTGCCTGCGCTGCTCGACACTGAGGACCTCGTCGCCACGGCGACGGGCAACGCCGTCCGCTACGTCACCGCACTCCGGCCGTTGGTCTGAGGAGCACCTGATGCCTGCTGTCGCCGTCGTGTCTCTCGTCCTCGTGTTCCTGCTGGTAGCCGCCCTGGCGGCCTACCTCGTCTGGGTTGTGCTCATCCTGCGCCATGCGGTCGACACGCTGGGCAAGGTGACCTTCGGAGTGCGGGCGATCGCGCATCGCACCGAGCCCGTCGGTCCTGCTCTGGCCAACGTCAACACGAACCTCACCGCGGTCGCCGAAGCTTTGGAGGGTCTGGTGGCCAGCGCGTCGGAGCCTCACGCCAAAGTCTCGTAGGAGGAGAGCCGGATGGGTCTGCAATTTCGTTGCGAAGATGTTGGCGTGGCTTGCAAGGCGGTGACAACCGCGTCAACCAAGGACGAGCTCCTCGCCAAGGTGCTCGCTCATGCGAAGGCCAAGCACGGCGTCGATCTGAACGAGACCCTGGTGGACTACGCGTTGACCCAAGTCCGCCAGACCCACTCCGGCTGAACCTCCGGGCCGGTCAGCCGGAGCTGACGGCGACAGGACGGAACGCCACGGCCGGCTCTCGATAGTGGGCGAGCGCGATCATCGCCCCTCCGTAAGCGATCACGAGCACGCCCACCAGAATCAGCAGGGGAGCGAACACGTCGACGGGCGGCGGCGTCGTGTCGAGCCGGTGGAAGTTGCTCTGCTCGCGTTCGAGCACGGGAACGACGTCCTTGGCGAAGTAGTCGCGCACCTGCGGGACGGTACGGACCCGGCTGCCATCGAAGCGGGTCAACTGGTCGGTCCCGGCGACATGGTTCCAACCGCCGGTGACCGTGGGAAGCACGTCGATGGACTGCGCCAGATGCGGGAAGTTCTTGTTCAGCGCAGCAACGACCTGATCTTTGGTGAGATGCAGGTTGTCGGCCAGGAACGTAACCAGTCGCGGCAGCTCAGCGCTCACCGCTTCGAGCGGCACCGCCTGCAGAAGGGAAGTTGTGTGCGGGAAGTTCTTCTGCAAAGCGGCCAGCACCGCCGGTCTGCTCAGACCGGTCTGCTCGGACACGAACGCCACCAACTTGGGCACCTCGTCTGCGCCGCCACCCTTCGCTGTGGCGATCGGATCAGCCAGGTCGACGATGGCCGACACCATGGTGATCCCCGCCCGGTCGCCCGCCACCCGGGTGTCGTCGAACGCAGGGGCTCCCTTGTCGAGAACGCTCTGTCCGCCGCTGAGTCGCGACGGCAGGTGCAGCGAAGGGACAAGCACGGCGACGAAAAGGCCGACGATCACGACGACGACCCAGGACATGACCGCCGTGTTCTGCAGGAATCGACGCATCGTCTTCCCCCTTCGGCGCTGAGCAGCCCTCTGGAGTATCGCGCTTCTGCACCTAGCGGCGCATGCTTCGTTCGCCGACAGCTGTGGCCCGCAGCGCAACGAACGCTGCGTCGATCTCGTCGCCCCAGAGGTCCCAGTCCGACAGTCGCAGCCCGACGAGCTGCAGGGCGACCGGCACACCGAGCAGCGTGCTCTCGTCGAGCCGCAGCAAACCGGCGGCAGCGAGTGCCCTTTCGACGACCGGTCGGATCGTGGTCGCCTCCGCCGCGCCATCGGCACGCACGAGCAGGGCTCGTGGCGCAAGACGGAGGACGACCGCGTCTGCGCGATCCACCAGAAGCACGTCGTCCTCAGCATGAAGGCGCCGCGAATGCCCGGCTGGCTCACCGTGAGCGAAGGCGAGCACGACCGCTGCGTCGGGCACGCGCGGACCGGTCGGTTGGACGAAGGGGGGTCGCAGCCCCTCGGCTACCACGCCCCCACCACCTGCACATCACGGAGCACGTCGATGCCGATGCGCTCGACCATGCCGGTGCCCGACTCGAGACGCAACCTCGCGGCGCGGTCCACGGCGCTCGCCCGCCCACGCGTCTCGCCCTTGGGTAGCAGCGTGAGCTTTACATCGCGCCCGATGAGCACGCACGCCTCGCTGTAGCGCTCCGCGGCGCCGTCGGGGTCGAGGTCTGAGACCTCGCCGACTGCGTCGCTCATTGCGTCGAGGAGGTGAGCTCGGTTCTCGCGCTGAACGCCGATGCGCGCCAGGTCGAAACGGAGCGTGATGACGGCTGAGCGGACGCGCCCTGGACCGAGCTGGACCTCGGCTTTGGTCATGACCAGCTCGTCGCCGGTCTCACAGGAGACCACTCGATCCGGCCACCACGTGCCGACCGACTGATCAGTGACCGCGGCAGCGGCCACCGCACCGGTGAGTCCGGCGAGCAGCCACACGGCGTCTGCGTCTGGAGGATCGATGACCGGACGGAGGACGACGGCCACGGCGAGGGTGCCGTGTGCCGGCAGCGACCACAGCCGGCCGTTGCGGCCTCGCGGGCTGATCTCGTTGTGGACCACGACGGTGGCCCCCGCGGGGCCATTGTCCTGTCGCGCCCAGGCGAGCGCCAAAGCCTCGGCGGAGACGGCCGCCTCGTAGTGCCGGACGAGGTCGGTCACTTCGCCAGCCTCGGCGCGATCCGTGCGACCCGCCAGGTGCTGTCCTCCACCACCAACTCGAGAGTCGCGATCGGCAAGCTCTCGACGCCGTGACGGGCGATCTCGGGCGCGGTGGAGGTGGTGAGCAGGATCGACACCGCGCCTGCGTCACTCGCGACATCGGCGGGCTCGAAACCCACCGTGTCGAGATCTGCGCCGGCAAGATCAGCCCGCAGGCCGTTGACGAGGTCGGTGAGGAAGGCGTCCATCTCGTCCGGTTCGGCGCAGTCCTCGCGCAGTCGCGACGCGAGGACGTCGTCCATGCCGCGGCCGAGGGCGACCCGCAGCACCGTCTTCCGTCCTTCCAGCGCAAGGAGCTCCCAGACCGTCCGGTGCTCGCCCCAAGCCACCGCGTGCACGAACGACCGTGAGACGTCCATCGCTGACTCAGGTCCGGTCACGACCGCTCGAAGCCGTGCGACGCGAGGAAGTCGCGCACGAAGACGCGCTGGGGACCGTTCAGGGCGTCGCCCACCCCTTGGTCGAGGGCGTGGTCCGCCGCTTCTCGGCGTGCTCCGGTCAGCTGGCGGTGGGCTGCGAGGCGGGCGAGCAGGGCCGCTTCGAGGTTCTCGGTCGGCAGCTCGGTGAGCACCGTGAGCTCGTCGGTGATGATCGCCAGCCCATCATCCTCCGCGCTCGCCGACGCCGTCGCCAGCTCGGCCAGCGCAGACTGGCTCGGCTGATCCGGCAAAGCCAGCAACCGCAAAAGTCGTTCCCGCAGCAAGGCCCGTCGCTCCTCGGATGAGCACATGCCGAGCAGCGCCACGAAGCTCGCGGCACGGGCGTCGCGACCAGGCGGTGACGTCAACGAGGCCTCCGCCTCGAGGAGACCCGCGTGTGCTCGCTGCCAGGCGTCAGCGTGGAGCCGGGGGTCGAGCACGGCGGACGCGTCCTCGAAACTGGCGAGTGCACGGCGCTGGTTCGCACTGCCACCACGCGCCAGGAGCGATCGCCCGAGGTTGTGCTTGGCCAGAGCGTGCTGGAACGGGAATGCGGTGCGGGTGAACACACCGAGCGCGCTCCGGAACGCGGCAGTCGCGTCGTCCAACATGCGGTCCGATGCCGACGGATCCAGAGCGGCCCAGTCTGCGCACGCAACGCCGATGGCATGCGAGACGAGCCCATGGTGATAGGGCGCGTCGTGCTCATCGATCAGGGCGTCAGCTGCCTGGTAGTCCGTGAGCGCGGCACGCAGTCCGTCGGGCGTGCCGGTGGAGGCGAGCGCGAGCCCACGGTTGAGCAGAGCGGCGGCGCGGCCCCGGCGGCCCTCGGCCGCCGCAGCGTCGAAGAGGTCGACGGCCTGCCCGAACGCATCCAGCGCGGCGGCCTGCTCGCCGAGCTCGGCGAGGCTGAGACCGAGGTTGTTGAACGCCGCAGCTTGCTCGTCGTTGCGGTTGCGATCGGCGAGGAGGCCGGCCGCGGTCTCGAACTGCGCCACCGCGGCAGCCCGTCGACCAAGCGCGCGGTTGGCCGCTCCGGCAGCGTTCAACACACGCGCGTGCTCGATCGGCTCGAAGCGAGGATCGAACAATCCAGCTGCGATCTCGTAGTTGCGCAACGCACGTTGCAGATTGGCCGCGGGCGGGCCGCTTGGCGACTCGGCTTGGGCCAGCCCCAACCGGTAGGCCAGGACACCGTGCTCCTGCGGACGCAGGGAGGCCGGGGTCGACGCCAACTGCTCCTCGAGCGCTCTGATCGTCGCGTCGGCGTCGATCATGCGTCGTTGGCTACGGCCGCCCGCGCCTCGAGCAGACGGAGCACCTCTGTGCTTGCGATGTCGACGGCCGCGCTCACCACAACGGAGAGCCCCTCCTTGACCGATTCGGCGTCGGTTGGCTGGCAGCCGACGATACGCACCCAGGCCGGGAGCGCACCGAGGGCCCGAGCGAGGACAAGCACGCGATCCGGGGTCGCGAGGTGCATGTCGGCGATGAGGTCGTTGCGCTCCTCCCACGACAGCCGCTGGACGTCGACGACCTCCGGCTCGATCACCATCACCGTTCCGGGCGGCCGGCCGCGGTCGACCGCGTCGACGAGCACCAGCGAGTCCCACCCGCGCTGCAGCTCCTGCACCAGAGCGATCCCGGCGATACCGGTCTCGACCACGGTGACCCCGGCCGGCAGCGACCTGCGGGCCAGCCGTTCGGCAACGGCAACCCCGAAGCCGTCATCACCTCGGAGCACGTTGCCAACACCGGCGACGAGCGTGCGCTCCATCAGACGAGTGCCCCGAGCGTGCCTTCCGCGACGCGTACGGCATAGCCGGTGATCACCCAGGCGGTCACGTAGTCGGCGAACTCGTCGCACGCCGCAGGATCCATCTGCTCACGGAAGTTGTGGAGCCGATTGTCGATCTCTCCGCCGATGATGCCGTTGAGCGCGGAGAAGACCTCATCTGGCTCGACGAGCAGATGCGGCGCTGGGTCGCCGACCCGCATCGCGGTGGCAACCTCTTGCGCGGCGGCTTCGAGCTGCTCGACCATCACTTCGTGTTCGGGGTTCGGGCGGCGATGCACTCCGGCCTGATCCTCCTCGACCCTGCGAAGGCAGTAGCCGGCCACAAGCTCGGCACCGGCCCAGGTCGCGACGACAGGGTCGGCCTGCACGGCTTGCTCGACGCTCACCACCCAGGCGACGAACTGTTCGGCCAAGGCCGTGAGCGGGTGGGACTGCGCAAGCGCTCGGGCCCGGAACGCCAGCGCCTCAGCCGCGTCGCTCACGGGTCCTGGCTCCGAGCTCGACGGCTACCCATGATGCTGGCTGTTCGACGGTGACGCAGACCAAGTCAGCCTTGGCCGGGTCCGACGCGGCCGGGGGATCCACCACCTCCAGGCGACGGAAGTTGGTCCAGTGCTCTCGCAGTGCGGCCTCGACGCCGTACACCAGCGTCGCCGCCGAGCTGGGGCACCCGTCGCATGTGCCCAACATCTGCACGCGCACGACGCCATCTCGAATGGACTCGACCTCGATGGCGCCTCCGTGTGACTCGACCACCGGTCGTACCTGTTCCAGCGCGGCTGCCACCGCAGCAGACGCGTCAGCTTGCACGTCACGGGCCTCACCGAGCCCGTACGCGCCCAGGAGCAAGCCGACGACCTCGTCCTGATCGACGGACTCGAGGAAGATCTCCCCTCGCCATGCCCGGATCATCTCCACGAGCCGGCCCAAGCCGTCTCGATGGAAGGCGTCGATCCAGTCGAGCAGCTCTGTGGCCTGCGCGGCGACGGTCGGATCCCCATGATTGGTGAGCTCCTCGGCGAGTCGTCCGATCCGCTCCAGCACGTCGGCATAGGGGATGGCTTCATCGGCGGTCATGGGACTGGTCCCACTGCCGTGGTCGACACTTCGCGCCACACGAGCTCGAGCACGGTGTCGACGGCGGCTTCCACCTCGTCGCTGAAGCCAAGACCAAACGCCTGGTCACCCGGCTCGACCTCGATGACCACCGTGTCGGGTGGGAACCCGTTCCAGTAGCGCACGATGGCCAATGTGTGATCGAGGTCGATCACCCCACCGACCGCCTCGGTCAACCGCTCGTGCACCTCGGCATCGTCAGGCGGCGTGAGATCGAGGAGGTAGCGACGGACCGTCCCGGGTGGGTCGATGTCGCGGGGGAACGAGCTGACCAGCACGACCCGTGCCGGACGAAGCTCCTGCAAGCGGTGCAAGACGCGGTGGCCCGCGTAGGAGAGATCCTCGAGCACCACGTCGGCCGGCCACTTCAGGCCCTCGACGCGCCGTATCCACTGCGTGCCGAAGTCGAGATCACGCAACCACGGCAGACCGATCCCGCCGACCAGCGTCACCGGTGTCGTCACCGGCTCACTCCAACGTGCATCCGCAGGAGTTGACTTCTCGCACGATCACGCCTTTCCCGGTGTCCATGTGCGTCGTGCAGGGCATGCACGGGTCGAAGCTGCGGATGGTGCGGAGGATGTCGATGCCCTTGACGTCGTCGTCCGAGACGCTCTCGAGTATCGGCGTATCGACGATCGCCTGCTCGTACGGGCCGGGCTGGCCGAACGGGTCGCGAGGCGATGCGTTGATGGTCGACGGTGTGGTGATCTGGTAGTTGACGATGCGGCCCTTGTCCACGTGGAGGTGGTGCACCAGCCAACCCCGGCCGGCCTCCCAGAACCCGGCCGAGACCCGCTCGTCCATCGGCACCTTGAACTTGGTGTGGACCTTCGTCTCGCCGGCCCTCCAGTACTCGAACGCCTTGAGCAGGTTGTTCATGCCGATGGCCGCGGTGAACGCCATGGCATAGGCCCGACCGCGGTTGCGCTCGAGCGCGTTGAGCGTGCGCGGCACCTTCCAGAACAGCTCGGTCTCGGGCAACTCGTGGCGCGGCATCACGATGCGCAGGCCATCACCGGTGGATTCGAGGAACGGGTTGGGTGGCGTCTTCTGGGCCAGGGCGGTGGTCCACATGCGACCGTACGTACCGCTCTCGACGACCTGGCGGTCCCAGCGGGGCGCGGTGTCCCAGCTGTACTTCTCCTTGAAGTTCTTGCCGGTCGGACGCGGGATCGTGGTCTTGTTCCACGGGTGGTTGGGCGAGATGGGGTTGCCGGACGGATCGGTGGCGAACCGGGCGTCTCCATCGGTCCAGTCGTCGTAGTACGAGTGCTCGACGAACTCCTCGAACCCCATGTTGATGTCGGTGAGGCGAGTGGTCACCAGCTCGCCATCGATGATCACACCGGGCAACGCCCACCGGCGTTCCCCCCACTCGTTGCAGTTCGCGTACGTGGCGTCGTACGCCTCGGGGTCGTCCCAGATGCCGGTCTGCGCCAGGTTGATCGGCCGGGCGCCGACCTGCTCGTACTCCGGGTTGGCCTCGTAGAAGAACTCGACGATGTCATCCCACGTCGCAGCCATCACCTTGCAGTAGTCGAAGATCTTGGCGAGCTGCGTGTAGTACTCGTTGAACGACGACGTCGAGATGGTGGTCGACACGCCGCCGGGAACGAGCGTCGACGGATGCGGGTACTTGCCGTACATCTGCATGCACATGATGCGCCCGACCCGGGTGTACTCGAGCGACTCGAGGTAGATCCTGCCGGTCAACGGGTTGAACGCATCCATGATGTCTTTGATGGTGCGATAGCCGTGCACGTCGGAGTGCGGCGCCGGGCTGTGCTCGGCCCGCGTCACCAGCTCGGGGTTCGTGACCTGCACGATCGACGTCGAATAGTCAGGGCCGGCCAGCAGACCGAGGTGCAGTGGGTGGTCATAGAACATCTCGCCGACCTCGCCGAGGTTGCGCACGAGGACGCCGAGCGGCGGTGGGCAGATCCCGAAGGCTTGCTCGATGGCCAGCGATGACACGGTCGCATGAACGCCACCGCACACGCCGCACGCTCGCGAGCTGATGTCGATGGCGTCGCGCGGGTCCCGGCCCTGCAGGATGATCTCGTAGCCGCGGAACAGCATGGCCTGGGAGTGCGCTTCGACCGCCTTGCGGGCGGTGAGATCGAGCACGGTGTGGACGGCGAGCGCACCGGCCACGCGTGTGACCGGGTCGATGTTCCAGTCCCGCAGCTGCGGCGGCGCCAGCATGGCGCCCGGACCCTCACCTCGTCGTACGTACTCGCGTGGTTGGGCGACAGCGACCGCATACGGATCGGCCACGCCTTCTCTCAGCTGCGCCTTGCCTTGCTCGTCAAACTCGATCGGCAGGTTCTTGAAGCACATCGGTAGCCCCCTGGGCGGTTGTCGGACCCGGCGTCGCTGTCGGACAGCGCCCTACTTGTAGGACTCCTTGGAGTGTTGGTACTTCTCGTAGAAGCGGTGCACGCCCTTGACTGCACCACGCGGCCCGGTGCGAGACCGAGCCCAGCCGCTCGGCGCATCACGCTCCCATTGGACGGCCATGTTCTTGTCCTGGCGGCTCAGGGAGCGCAGACGCCGGATGAAGCCACCGACGACGCGGCTCGTGTTGCTCGAGACCAATGAGCCGGGCGGGACCTCGTAGAACGGGGAGAACTTGTCGGGGAAGCCCGGCATCGTGCAACCGATGCAGATGCCGCCCATCTGCATGCAGCCGCCGTGACCGTCGACGATGCCTCGTTCGGCGATGTTGCACTGCACGACCGGGCCCCAGCAGCCGAGCTCGACGAGGCACTCCTTGTCGCCGTAGTCCTCGGCGAAGACGCCCTCCTCGTAGTATCCGGCGCGAGTGCAGCCACGATGCACCGTCTCGTTGAAGAGCCAGGCAGGCCGCCCCAGTTCATCGAACTCCGGCAGCGGC